>CBDUSH010000008.1:0-25783 GCA_965369965.1 uncultured bacterium
CCCGCATTGACACCTGCGACAGACTCGACTAGAATTATCTGGTAAATCGACTCTGGCCCGAAATCATGAGTCTTATCAGGATGGTGGCTGATACGATGCCGGAAAATCCCGGAGAGGTGAGAAAGCTCATTCGGCGGGGTGAATTAATGCGGCCGACCTGCGGTCTTGTCCCCGGCTACACCCAGGCCAACCTGGTAGCTCTGCCTGCCGAGCTGGCGTTCGATTTCTTTCTTTTCTGCCAGCGTAACCCCCGGCCCTGCCCGGTCCTTGAGGTGCTTGAACCGGGTAAGCACGAGCCGGTCCTGACCGCGCCCGGCGCCGATATCAGGGTGGATGTCCCTCTTTACCGGGTCTACCGGGATGGAGAACTGGTGAGCGAGGAGAGCGATGTTTCCGCTTACTGGAACGAAAACCTGGTATCTTTCCTGCTCGGATGCAGTTTTACTTTCGAGACGGCTTTAACCAGGGACGGGATATCCCTGCGCCACCTGGATGAAGGCAAGAACGTGGCCATGTACGTCACCAGTATCCAGACCACCCCGGCGGGAATGTTTGCCGGGCCCCTGGTGGTGAGTATGCGGCCAATCCACCTGGAAAAAGTGGTCCGGGCCGTCCAGATAACCTCCCGCTTTCCGGCGGTACACGGCGCGCCGTTACACATCGGCTCTCCGGAAAAAATCGGCATCGGCGACCTGTCCCGTCCGGACTATGGAGACCCGGTTGAAATCAGGGACGATGAAGTGCCCGTGTTCTGGGCTTGCGGCGTGACACCGCAGGCAGTGGCTTTGCAGTCAAAGCCGTCATTGATGATAACGCACGCGCCGGGCTACATGTTCATTACCGACCTCCGGGATGAAAGTTTATCCGTCCTGTAGTTCACGGCAGGGCTAATAGGACGGCATTATCGATATTTGAAACCGGGGAGGATGGCCACGGAAAAGATAATCGACTTTAACTGCGACCTGGGAGAAAGCTTCGGCACCTACAAGCTGGGTCTCGATGAACAACTGATGCCTTACATCTCCTCGGCAAATATCGCCTGCGGGTTTCACGCCGGCGACCCGGTATGGATGGAGCGGACAGTGCGTCTGGCGGAAGAGGCGGGGATTGCCATCGGCGCTCATCCCGGCTTGCCCGACCTGATGGGCTTCGGACGCCGGGAGATACAGGTGGCCCCGGAAGAACTGAAGAGCTACGTTATCTACCAGGTGGGGGCGCTGCAGGCTTTCACCGGTAAGAAACGGTTACAGCACGTCAAACCTCACGGCGCCCTGTATAACATGGGCGTCGTCGACGGGAAAATCGCCCGGGCGGTGGCCGAGGCGGTGCGGGAAGTTGATGCCGACCTGATACTGGTTGGGCTGGCCGGGTCAGCCTGGATTGAAGCCGGACGGCAGGCCGGCCTGAGAGTGGCCAGCGAGGTCTTCGCCGACCGCGCGCTGAATCCGGACGGCAGCCTCGTCCCCCGAAGCCAGCCCGGGGCCGTCATCAGGGATACGGAAAAGGTGGTTGCCGCCAGCCTGAAAATGGTCACCGAGGGCAAGGCGACGGCCATCAACGGCCAGGAAATCCCCCTCCGGGCGGATACTATCTGTCTGCACGGCGATACCGAAGGAGCGGTGGCACTGGCCCGGAATCTGAGAGAGGCGATGGAAGCCGCCGGGGTAAAAGTGTTGCCCCTGGGCGCTCCTCTCTGAGATAGCCGCCATGCGTTATCAGGAACCACGATTACTGGCCGGCGGCGATAAGTCCATTTTCGTTGAATTCGGCGACGGCATCGACCCGGAGCTGAACCGGAGTGTTCGGCGTCTTAAACGGGCAATCGAAAAAAAGAGGATTCCGGGAGTCACCGAAACGGTGCCCGCTTACCGGTCGCTGCTCGTTTACTTCGAGCCCCTGGTAATAAACCCCCGGAAACTGAGGGGAATCCTGTCCTCGCTGGCGGGGTCACCGGAACCGGAGGCCCTGCCGGAGTCGAGATTAATCGAGGTTCCCACCGTCTACGGGGGAGAATACGGCCCGGACCTGGCCTTCGTCGCCGCCCATAACGGCCTGAGTGAGTCCGAGGTAATCCGGATTCATACCGGTACGCCCTACCTCGTCTACCTGATTGGCTTTGCCCCCGGTTTTCCTTACCTGGGCGGTATGTCACCGCGCATCGCTGCCCCCCGACTGGAGACACCGAGGGCGAAAATACCGGCCGGGTCAGTCGGCATCGCCGGAGGCCAGACCGGTATCTATCCAGCGGAAAGTCCCGGTGGCTGGCGTCTCATCGGGAGGACGCCGCTGAAGCTTTTTGACCCGGGACGGGAGCCGGCGGCGCTCTTCGGCGCCGGTGATTACCTGTCCTTTACCAGCATAACCCGGGAAGAGTTCGCCCGGATTAAAGCCGACGTTGAGCGACAGGCGTACCCGGTAAAAGAAACGTTGATGACGCGAGGAGAGCATGGAAATTCTTGAGGTTATCCAGCCGGGGCCGTTAACCACCGTCCAGGACGCGGGCAGGCACGGCTACCAGCAATACGGCGTACCGCCCTCCGGCGCCCTGGACAATTTTGCCTTCCGGGTCGGCAACCTCCTGGCGGGTAATGATGGGCCGGCTGCCTCGCTGGAGATAGCCCTCTTCGGCTGCCGGTTGCGCGTCCTCAGTGAAACGACCGTGGCGGTGACCGGGGCAGACCTGGGGGCGGCTTTGAACGGCAATCCCTTCCCGACGTGGCAAACCGTAACCGTACAGAGCGGGGATGTGCTCTCTTTTCCCCGCTTTAATAGCGGTTGCCGGGCTTATCTGGCGCTGACCGGCGGCCTGGACGTTCCCCTGGTGATGGGCAGCGCCGCCACCTGCGTCAGAGCCGGAATCGGCGGCCTCGAAGGCAGGCCCCTGCGCCGGGGAGATATTCTCCACGCGGCGGCATCCGCCCCGATGGGACGAAAGCCGGTTATCCCCAAGGAATACTTGCCTGTCTACGGCAGTCAGCTTGAACTCAGGGTCAGGCTCGGGCCACAGGACGATTACTTTACCGGAGAAGGGATAAACACTTTTCTACACTCGGATTACGCCGTATCCGCCCAGTCCGACCGCATGGGCTACCGCCTCGACGGCCCGCCCATCAAACACAAGGGTAAAGCGGATATTGTGTCCGACGGCGTTCCCTCCGGCGCCGTCCAGGTACCGGGAGACGGCCGGCCAATAGTACTGCTGGCCGACCGGCAGACCACCGGCGGCTACACCAAGATAGCCACCGTAATCAGCGCCGATATTTCTAAAATTGCCCAGGCAATGCCGGGGAACCGGGTGAGATTCCGACAGGTCAGCGAAGACGAAGCCAGCGCCGCCCTCAGGGAATACGAGCGAACCATCAATGATATCCGGCGCCAACTCCGGGATACCGACCTTTAAATGTAGCCACATAAAGCTTTGCGGTAATTCACAAGTCCCCGCCGATTTACCGCCTGTTTCCATCCCGTGATAAGTAAAACACCCTTTTTCCGTGCCCATTATTGACAGGGCGGCCGAATTCGTTAAATAATAAGGCAGGCGGCGGCCGCCTGCCGTCTTCCAGTGTGGTGGCGATAATGAGTGACATGGTACCGGGAAAAGCTTCAATCGAGGATATCATCCTCAACAATGACTGCCGGGGGATTTCGGCGCTCCGGCCTTTTCTGCCGTCTTCATTCTGCGAAGACGCCGCCCGTTTCATCCTGGAAAAAAGCGGCCCCCAGCGTAAAACGGCCCTCATTACGACCGGTTTTTTCATCCTCAGCGCCGAAGCCCCGGAGACAGATGGCCCACCGGGGACAATCGCCCTGGCCGGGGCGCTCCGGCAACTCGGCTTCGAGGTAATTTACGTCTCCGACCGGTATGGTACTCCCCTGCTCACCGTTGACGGGACAGGGACGGAACAGGTTATCGAGTTCCCCATCAGCGACCACGCCGCCAGCCGGGACTTTGCCCGCGGCCTGCTTGCCGATATCAAACCCGACATCCTGATCGCCATCGAGAGGTGCGGCTTTACCGCCGATAACCGGCACCTCAATATGGCGGGCAGGGACATCTCGGATTTTACGGCCAAGATCGATTACCTCTTCCCAGGCCAGACAAACACCCTGGGTATCGGCGACGGGGGCAACGAGATTGGCATGGGCCGCTTCACCCGCCAGATAAAGTCTTCAGCCGACCTCCCCGGCGACCCGGCGGTAACCCCGACCCATAAAACGATTATCTCCACTGTCTCTAACTGGGGAGCTTACGGGCTGATAACCGCCTTGTCCCGTTTGAGCCGGCGCGACCTTTTACCGTCGGTGGAATGGACGGGCGAGCTACTCACTGAACTGGTGGCACGGGGAGCGGTGGACGGTATCTCCGGCCGGACGGAGTGCACCGTGGACGCTTTCAGCGCAGAACAAAACGCCGGGGTGCTGCTCCAGTTAAAACAGCTGCTGCAAAACGATACTATTTCGGCCGCCGCCTGATTTCCGGGAAATTTCACCGGATGCCGACCAATGGCCTCTTCACTCGATTCCCCCGTTCAGGACTGGCCGCGGTCATTACTCCTGACGGAAAAGTTGTGCTATCATGTTATTACTAACCCGCCAGGATATTAGCCCGGCCAACGGAGAAAAGGCTTTCCGAGCGGGTGAAATATTTCAAGGATAAAGCGGCGAGGGAAATACCGATGAACCAGAGAGTGCAAAAGCTTACGGAGAGGATAATTAACGACGAGCCGGAAATTGCCCTCGACCGGGCGCGTATCCTGACCCGGGCTTACCGGCAGACCGAAGGGGAATCTCCGGTTATGCGCCGGGCAAAAACTTTCCGGAAGGTACTGGAAGAACTTCCGGTCTGCATCCGCGACGGCGAGCTTATCGTCGGCAGTGAAACGGTTAAACCGGCCAGCGCCCAGGTATTTCCGGAATTCTCCGTAGACTGGATCGAAAAAGAGATAGACGATTTCGAGAAAAGGGAAGATAATTCCGCCTTCCGGATAAGTGAAGATGATAAGAAAGAACTCCTGGAAATCGTTGCCTACTGGAAAGGGAAAACCGTTGCCGACCTTGTCCTCGGCCAGATTCCCCCGCCCGTGGAAAAGGCGGTCAAACACGCCGTAATTTCTTCTGTTTCCGGCCTTTACTACGCCATAGGCCATATTCTGCCCGACTACGAAAAAGCGATACGTGTAGGGCTGCTGGGCATCATCGGTGAAGCCAGGGAAGCGATGCGGAAGCTGGACCTTACCAACCCGGAAGACTTCCAGCGAATGGAGTTCCTGAAGGCGGTGGTCATCGTCGGCGAGGCGGGCATCAATTTCGCCGGGAGATACGCTGAAAAAGCCCGGGAACTGGCAGCGAAGGAGAACGACCCGGTCCGGAAGCAGGAACTGGAAAATATCGCCCGGATCTGCCGGAAAGTTCCCGCCCAGCCGGCGGAGACATTCGAAGAAGCGATACAATCCTTCTGGTTCAATCATCTTTTAATCCTGCTGGAAACCAAGGGGATGGGCATTTCTCCGGGGCGATTTGACCAGTACATGCACCCCTATTATGCGAAAGACGTCCGTGACGGCCGGCTCTCCGAGGAACAGGCGCTGGAGCTTTTCGGCTGTCTCTGGGTTAAATTTAACGAAGTCAACTTCCTTATGGACCGTAACCTGGCGACCATGATTGGCGGCTATCCTTCCCGTCAGAATCTGGTGCTGGGCGGGCAGACCCCACAGGGCGATGACGCCACTAACGCGCTGACCTATCTCTGTATTCAAGCCACCTCTGAAATCCGGCTGCCTCAGCCCTCGCTTTCCATGCGGTACCATAACGGCACGCCGGAGAAATTCCTGCTCGCCATCTGCGACCTGATAAAGCTGGGGTTGGGATTTCCCGCCATCCACAATGACGAAATCAATATTCCGGCGCAGCTCAGGCGGGGCGTCTCTATCGAAGACGCCCGGAACTATGCCCTGGTGGGCTGCGTGGAGATTTCAGTACCGGGGAAGTCCAACAACATGCCCGCCGGTTGTAAGTTCAACCTCCCGAAATGCCTGGAGCTGGCGATACATGACGGCAAATCCAACGGCGCGACGGTGGGGGTAAGAACGGGAGACTTTACCGGTTTCGGCTCTTTCGACGACTTTTTCGCGGCCTATGAGAAGCAGGTGGCTTACTTCGTACGGCAGATGGTAATCCTGGAAAATGCCATCGACATGGCCCATGCCGAGCTGGTGCCCATGCCATTCCTGTCCGTCCTGATTGACGACTGTATCAAAGAAGGCAGGGACGTCACCCGGGGCGGCGCGGTATACAACTTTAACGGTCCCCAGGGCGTCGGGCTGGCCAATGTTGCCGACTCTCTGTCACCGGTTAAGAAACTCGTCTTTGAGGAGAAACGGGTCACCCTTTCCGACCTGGAGAAAGCGCTGGAGACTGATTTTGAGGGTCAGGAAGCCCTGCGGCAGATGCTGATTCAACAGGCGCCCAAGTACGGCAACGACGATGACTACGTCGACGGGCTGGCGAAAAAGGCCATGGACGCGTTCACCGGGGAAGTAGAAAAGTACACGACACCCAGGGGCGGCTGTTTCCAGGCGGGCATGTTTCCGGCGACCGCCCATATCTCGTTCGGGAAGCGCGTCGGGGCACTGCCGGACGGGAGGAAAGCCGGTGAACCATTTGCCGACGGCGTATCACCAGTGCCAGGAAATGATACTCATGGTGTCACCGCCGTCTTAAAATCCGTCGCCAAGCTGAACCATATAATCGCTTCCAACGGGACTCTCCTCAACCAGAAACTCCATCCCCTGACCCTAAAAGAAGAAAAGGGCCGGCACGCTCTGGCCAGACTCCTGAGGAGCTACGCCGACCTCAAGGGAATGCACGTGCAGTTCAACGTGGTTGACACCCAGACGTTACGGGAGGCGCAGCGGGAACCCCAGAAATACCGTAACCTGGTGGTCCGGGTTGCCGGCTGGAGCTCCTTCTTCACCGGCCTTTCCCGGGACGTGCAGGAGGACATCATTTGGCGGACGGAACAGGTGGAAATCAGCCGTTAAGCCTGGACCGGCCCCAGCCTTCGCCTTTATACCGCGCCCACTACTAAAAGTATGTCAGAGAACGAAAGCAAAGGACTGATTTTTGATATTGAGCGGTTCGGCATTCATGACGGACCCGGTATTCGCACGGTAATTTTCCTCAAGGGCTGCTCTTTGAAATGCCCCTGGTGCCATAACCCGGAGAGCCAGTCACGCCGACCGGAGATTCTTTTTTCCCGGCAACGATGCCTGCAATGCGACACTTGTGTCAAGGTCTGTCCCGTGGGAGCGGTGCGAGCAACGGGGGACAACAACCGGAAAAAGATTGATTACACCCGGTGCACGTTGTGCGGTTTATGCGTGGAGGTATGTTCGGCCAATGCTCTCACCCTGGCCGGTAAATATTACACGGTAAATGAGATAATTGCAGAGGCCGAAAAAAGCCGGGCTTTCTACCGACGCTCGGAAGGCGGCATTACCATTTCCGGAGGAGAGCCCCTTTGCCAGGCCGAATTCGTGTTGAACCTCCTGCGGGAGTGCCGTGGACTGGGGATCCATACGACGCTGGATACCACCGGGTTTCTGGCGTGGCACCGATTGGAGAGAATCACCGAGTACGTTGATTTACTGCTCTACGACCTCAAGCACATGGACCCGGCAACCCACCGGACTTACACCGGGGTGGATAATAAACTTATTCTGGACAACATCAAGAGAATCGACTCTCTGAACATTCCCATCATATTTCGTGTTCCGGTTATTCCCGGCTATACGGACGGGGCTGACAATATCAACAGTAGCGCCAGGTTCGGTTCGTCCATCAGGAACCTGGAGCGGGTGGACCTGCTGCCCTATAATCCGATGAGTGAAGCGAAATATAGCCGGCTCCAGCGGAGATATCCCCTCCGGAACCTGAAGCCGCCATCGGACGACGAGATGGAAAAGATAAAGCGAATCTTCGAATCGTTCGGGTTACGCACACAGATAGGCGGCTAAGTCAGGTTATTCTCAAGTTCCGTACCCTGTTTGGGCACCAGCCTCACCCCGAACGTCACCGCTCCCGGTTAATCCCGGTCCCAGGTCCGGCTGTACCGCTTGATTATCTCTTCCAGCTTCTGACGGTAGTACTTGAAATTCTCCAGGCTGATGTCCGGGGATACCATATGGTCGATGGTCGGTATGTAGCCGCCCTGTTCAAGCATGAAGGGCACCTTAGATTCCAGTTCCCGGTCAATGGCTTCCCTGCCCCGGATTAGCGCCCGTTTATCCAGTCCGCCGGCGATACCCAGTCCGGGGAAAGCCTTACGTACGGCAACGATATCCATGCCGGCGGCCACCTCAAAGGGATAAATGGTGGTCACGCCGCCTTCAATCCAGAGCGGGAGCAACTTCCAGACATCGCCATCGGAATCCACCTGGATATCCTTGACACCATTGTCTTTCAGGAAACCGGTCAGTTTCCGATAACCGGGCAGGATAAACTCCCGAAACATCTCGGGGGAAATCAGCGGGCCGCCCCGATAGCACATGTCCTCCCAGATAAAGACGGTATCTACCGCCACTTCTTTGAGTACCCCCCCGAAGAGGGCAATCCAGAAGTCAGCCAGGTAAAGGTTCATATCCCGCATCATCTCCGGGTCGTCATAGAATTTGGTCAGCAGCTCTTCCACGCCCATCAGGTAGCGGGGAGTGCCGAAGAAGCCGTGGGTCTGGCCCAGCCCCAGGGGGTAGTCTCTCTTTTTGTACGCCTCGACCAGTTGCGGCCAATTATCGGGCAGCCTGCCTTCCAAGATGGGTTGCAGCCTTTCCGCCTTGAAGCGTTCCCAGTCTTCCCGCGTTTTTACCGGCCCACCGACGATAGTCGGCAGGCTGGTCCGGTTTTTCAATTCTTTGCGCAGGCAACCGTCCTCGGTTTGCCAGATATACCAGGCACCGTGGTCTTCGATTATTTTCTGCTCAAATTCGGGGAAAGCGCCAATATTCAGCGGTACCCGCTCCAGATAAGGGTCGAACTTAAAGTAGTCGTGCACGTCATGAGCGGTCTCCCGGTGCAGGGGTACTCCGGCGCTCTCGGCAAAGAGGCCGGTACCATCGGCAAGTCCCTCGGAAAGCCCTTTCACCAGAGGCAACCCTTCCCCGTACCAGCGCCGGACTGTACTTGTCCAGTAGCCGAACTCCCACAGGAAGTTACGGTCTGCTTCCTTAAAGTTCACTATAGCCTGAAACCTTTCCCGTGCGTTCATAATTACCTCCTGTGAATAGACGAGTCGTCCCCGGTTCATATTCTACACCATAACCGGAAAGCCCGACTACCTTTTACTCGGCAGCGCCTTTCCCCTATAATGTTTTCAGTGTCACCCGGAAGCGGCCGAGAATCAGATTTAAAATGTTTTCAGTGTCACCCGGAAGTGGCCAAAAATCAGATTTAAAATGTTTTCAGTGTCGCCCCGAAGCGGCCGGGAATCAGATTTAAAATGTTTTCAGCGTTGTCCGTGAAATCAGAGGGCAGGTTATACGGAGGCATAGGCTTGAGAATAATAGTGCCGGTCAAGCAGGTGCCGGATATGAACCAGGTGAAGTTCAGTACCGATAAAGGGGTGGTCGACCGCAGCTCCGCCGATACCGAGATAAACCCGTTCGACCTCTACGCCCTGGAGGCGGCGGTACGGATAAAGGAGGCGCTGGGCGGGACTACCGTCACTGCCGTCAGCATGGGCCCCCGAAGGGCGGAAACCACCCTGAGAGACGCCCTGGCGCGCGGGGCGGATAAGGGGCTGCTGCTCACCGATAAAGCCTTCGCCGGCGCCGATACGCTGGCGACATCTTATACCCTGGCCGGCGCCATCCGGAAACTGGGTGATTTCGACCTGGTTATCTGCGGTGAAAAAACGGTGGACGGCGACACCGGCCAGGTGGGGCCGGAACTGGCGGAGCACCTGAATATACCCCACGTGGCTTACGTATCCAGCATCCGTCAGGCCGGGGGAAAGCTGGTAGTGGTCTGCGACATGGAGAGTGAATCCGTCACGGTAGAATGCCCGTTCCCGGTGCTGATTACGGTCAGTAAAGACGTGAATGTCCCCCGCCTGCCCGGTTTCCGCGATAAGGCTACCGCCCGGAAAGCCCCGGTGCCGGTTTGGGGAGCCGGAGACCTGGCGGATGTGGCTGATGCCGACCGTTTTGGGGTTAAAGGCTCTCCGACGCGGGTGCACCGGATTAGCGTACCATCGGAGGCGGGCAGAAAGGGTAAAATCTTCCGCGGCGCGGGCGATGGCGCCATCGATGAAATAGCCTCCGTGATACTCGAGAACACGGCCCGGCTTTCTCAGGGAGATACCGGATGAAGGGCAGCGCGGGCATAATGATTTTTGCCGAGTCGAGAGCGGACGGTATCCATCCGGTCGCCTTTGAACTACTGGGCAAAGGCAGAGAGCTGGCCGACCGGTTGGGTCTTCCGCTCTCCAGTGTCCTGCTGGGAAGTCACGCCGAAGAGTCGGCCAGGGAGCTTATCTACCACGGAGCCGACCGGGTATATTACTATGACCATGCCGTTTTTAAAGACTTCGATTTGTTTAACTGCCGGCACAACGTCGTCCGGCTGCTGAAAGAGGTCAAACCGGAGATTTTTCTGCTGGGGGCAACTCATCAGGGCAGATCACTGGGTCCCCGGATAGCCGCCGCCCTGGGTACGGGACTGACTGCCGACTGCACTGGACTGGAGATTGACCCTGAGGGTAATTTCGTCCAGGTCCGCCCTGCTTTCAGCGGCAATATCCTGGCACGTATCCGGACCCGGACCAGGCCGCAGATGGCAACGGTAAGGTATAAAATTATGTCAAGTTTACGGCGCGATACCGGCCGCCAGGGGGAGATAATCCGGCAACAGGCTGAAATCGTACCGTCACTGCTGACCATCATCGCCCGGGATAGCCGGAATGAAACCAACATTGCCGAAGCCGAGGTAATCGTCTCCGGCGGCGCCGGTCTGCGGAAAGCGGCTGATTTCCGCCTCCTTTCGGATTTGGCCGGGCTGCTCGGCGGCACGGTCGGCGCCAGCCGGCTGCCGGTGGATAACGGCTGGATAGGCAAGGAACACCAGGTCGGCTTCAGCGGCCACACGGTAAAACCCGGAATCTATATTGCCTGCGGGGTATCCGGAAGTCCCCAGCATTTGGCAGGCATGAGAGAGTCTGATATTATTATTGCCATAAACAGCGACCCGTCGGCGCCGATATTCAAAATCGCCGACTACGGAATTATCGGCGACCTTTACGAGGTAATCCCCGGATTAATCGACCGGATTAAGACAGAGAGGTGCCACTGATGACAATAAACGTGACCGGGCTGCGGGAAATCGCCGGTGAGGACTGGGTCATCACCCGGCGGGAGCAGATGGAAAGTTACCTCGTTGATGAAACGGCCCTGGCGGTCAGGCCGGAGCCGGCGGAAAACGTCGTCCTGGTGAAGCCGGCCAGCGCCGCCGAAACAGCCGCCATTTTGAAACTGGCCAACGATGAGCGGACACCCGTTTTTATCCGGGGCGGCGGCACCGGCATCTGCGGCGGGGCGGTACCGACATCGGACGGTATCCTCCTGTCCACGGAAAGGCTGGACAAAATCGAGGAGGTGGACAGGGATAACCTGATGGTAGTCGTCGAGAGCGGCGTACCCTTCGGAGAGATGCTGAAAGCGGTGGAAGACGCCGGACTTTTCTTTCCCCCGCATCCCGGGGCGGAAAATGCCCACGTCGGCGGCCTGGTGGCGCTCAACGCGGGCGGCGTCAGGGCGCTCAAGTACGGCGTGGTGCGTAATTTCGTCAAGGGTCTGGAAGTAGTCGTGCCCACCGGGGAGATACTGACCCTGGGCGGGAAATTACTCAAGAACAACCAGGGATTAGACCTGCTGCACCTGATGATTAACAGCGGCGGCATCCTGGGGGTGATTACTAAAATAGTCTTCCGGCTGTGCCCCAGATTCAGCCACAGCGGTACTCTCATCGTATCCTACGATAACCGGCACGAAGCGATTTCCAGTGTCCCCGAAATCCTGCAGAGCGGGGTCATACCGCTGGCGATCGAATTCATCGAGCGCGACGTCGTTGAAATGTCAGCCACCCATCTTGGGATGAAGTGGCCGGCGACGAAAGGGCAGGCTTACCTGCTGGTCATGTTGAGCGGTGACAGCGAAGATGAAGTCTACGCGCAGGGCGAAAAAGTGTCCGCCATCTGCGAGCAAAACGGCTGCACCGACATCCTTATCGCCGAGCGCGGCGAGGAACAGGCGGCTATCCTGAAAATCAGGAGTGAAGTTTATCCGTCGCTCAAGAAAAACGTGGCCGATGTCCTGGATATCACGGTGCCACCGGCCAGTATCGGGATTATGATGGACCGGGTGGACGAAATCGCCCGGCGCAATAATACCACCATTCCCACTTACGGCCACGCCGGCGACGGGAATCTGCACCCGCACGTGATGAACGACCTTGCCGAGCGGGGTATATTACGCGACGTAAAACGGGAAATATACCGGGCGGCAATCGAACTGGGCGGCGTCATTACCGGCGAACACGGCCTGGGGACGGTCAGGCTCCCTGACCTGGACTTGTATCCGGACGGGAAAACATGGGCGTTGATGCGGGGGATAAAAAACGTCTTTGACCCGAACAATATTTTGAATCCGGGGATTGGTTTGTATTAATATTGGGGAGCGCCTTTATTTCACGGCCGATTTCATGCCGGGTTTCTGGAGACAAGAAAAATGTCAGTTAAAAAAGTGGTTATTACCGAACTCATTGATAATTGCGGCGTGGAATTACTGAAACAGGAAGCGGCCGTAGCCTACCTGCCGGAACTGCCGGGGCGGGCTTTAGCCGACGAGATAAAAGACGCCGATGCGCTGGTGGTCAGAGTTGCCAAAATCGATAGCGCCCTGCTGGATTCGGCCAAAAACCTGGTCGTCATCGCCAAGCACGGGGTCGGTTACGACAACATCGACGTGGCGGCGGCCACCGGGCAGAAAATACTCGTGGTCAGTACGCCGGAGGCAAACGCCGAATCGGTCGCCGAGCATAACCTCGGCCTGATGCTTTCCCTGTCCAAGAAAATAAGTTTCGCGGACAGAGCCCTGCGGCAGAACCGCCCGCAGCCACGGGAAGCCTATACCGGCGTCGAGTTAAAGGACAAGAAGCTGGGTGTCATCGGGCTGGGTAGAATCGGCTCGGAGCTGGCCCATAAGTGCCGGGCGGCTTTCAATACGGAGATAATCGTTTATGACCCTTACGTATCGGAAGAGAAAGCCAGCCGGCTGGGATACCGTAAAGTAGACAGGCCGGATGATTTGCTCAGTGAGGCCGACTACGTGATTATCTGCGTGCCGCTGACCAAAGAGACGGCCAACCTTATCGGTAAAAGGGAACTCGACCTGATGAAGCCCGGCGCCTTCCTGATTAACAGTTCCCGGGGCGGAATTATCGACGAAGACGAGCTTTACCGGCACCTGGTTGACGGCAAAATAGCCGGCGCCGCCCTGGATGTGTTCCAGGTCGAGCCGCCGCCTCCGGAGCACCCGTTGCTGAGTCTGGACAACTTCATCGCCACGCCTCACATCGGCGGCATGACCGCCGAGGCGATGAGAAGAATGGCCCTTACCCTGGCCGGAGACGTTATCAGCGTGTTTCGTGGAGAAAAACCCCGTTTCCCGGTCAACCCGGAAGTATTACCGTAACCGCGACTGATAAGACCGGCGGTAGCGATTACCGCCTGATATAGCCTATAATAGACTTGAGATACCAGCGCCGGACGCTGAAGGAGGGTAAAAATGGCAAACGGGTATAACGGCCGAATCTTGAGGGTTAATCTGTCTTCGGGGAAACTGACCACCGAGGAATACCCCGACAGTTTTTATCGTCAGTATTTTGGCGGGGAAGGCTTGATCGCCTATTTCCTGGTCAAAGAACTGCCGGCGGGAGTTGAACCGCTGGGTCCGGAAAACAAGCTTATCTTCGCCGCGGGGCCTATCACCGGGGTGCCGGCGGGCGGCTGCGGGCGTCACAGCGTGGGCGCCAAGTCACCGCTGACCGGGGGATTTGGCGAGGCCGATTCGGGCGGCTACTGGGGAGCCGAGCTGAAAATGGCCGGTTTCGATGCCGTAATCGTCGAGGGCAGGGCGGAAAAGCCGGTCTATATTTCCATCAAGGACGGGGAGGCTTCTCTGAAAGACGCCGGTCACCTCTGGGGGATGCAAGCCCTGGAGTGCCAGATCGCCATCCGCGAGGAACTGGCCGACCCGAATATCAAGGTTGCCCAGATCGGGCCCGCCGGGGAAAACCTGGTGCGCTTCGCCAGCGTCATGAACGACCTGGACGCGGCCGCCGGTCGAACGGGCATGGGAGCCGTGATGGGTTCCAAAAACCTCAAAGCGATTGCCTGCCGCGGTACCCGCCACGTGCCGCTGGCCGATCCGGAGGCCACCCGGGAAATTGCCCGCTGGATTAAAGACAACGCACCGGTAAACATAAAAAGGATGAGAGACCTGGGTACGGCGCAGATTGTCGACGGCTTGAACGGTCTGGGCGGGCTGCCGACACAGAATTTCCGGTTCGGCTCCTTCGAAGGCGCCGAAAAAATCAACGGCGAGACGATGGCAGCTACCATCCTGGTAAAGAGACGGGCGTGTCATGCCTGCCCGGTCCAGTGTAAACGGGAAGTAAAGGTGGACGAGCCTTATAAGGTAGACCCGCGTTACGGGGGCCCCGAGTATGAAACGATTGGCGCCCTGGGTTCCGACTGCGGCATTGACGATTTGAAAGCCATCGCCCGGGGGAACGAACTCTGCAACGCTTACGGACTGGACACAATTTCCTGCGGCGCCACCATCGCCTTTGCCATGGAGTGTTTTGAAAACGGACTGCTCACCACAGAGGATACCGGCGGGCTGGACCTGCGCTTCGGCAACACGGCGGCCATGCTGGAAATGATTGAGCAGATTGCCCGGCGCGAGGGACTGGGAGCCATGCTGGCCGAAGGCGTCGCCCGGGCGGCCAAAAAGATAGGGCGGGGCGCCGAAAAATACGCCATGCACGTAAAAGGGCAGGAGCTGCCCATGCACGAACCCCGTCTGAAGCAGGGAATGGGCGTCGGCTACAGTATCTCGCCCACCGGCGCCGACCACTGCCATAATATCCACGATACCGTCTATGTCTCCATGACGGGACTCATGACCGACATACAAGCGCTGGGTATCCTGGAACCGCTGCCGGCGGATGACCTCTCCGGGGACAAGGTACGGCTGTTAGCCTACTATGCCAACTGGATGCACTTCTTAAACAGCGCCGTCGCCTGTTATTTCGTCATGTCCCTGGGCCGGGTCGGCTTTGAAAGGACATCCCGGCTGGTGAACGCGGCCACAGGCTGGAATACCAGCGTTTTTGAAATCCTGAAGGTCGGCGAAAGAGCCGCCAATCTGGCGCGCGTTTTCAACATGAGGGAGGGTTTTACCAGTAAAGACGATGACATGCCGGAACGCTTCTTCACCCCCCACGGCTCCGGCCCGCTGCCGGTGGCGCTCGACCGCAAGGCGTTCGAGAAAGCCAAGCAAATGTACTATGACATGATGGACTGGCCGGAAGGTTCGCCTTCACCCGGCAAACTGGCCGAGCTGGGCGTTGCCTGGGCGATAGCGGAGCTCCCGAAATAACCCGGATAATCTTGTATTTCTACCCGGAGTATAGTACTCTGTAAAAAAGAATAGGTATTCAGGGGTGCCCGAGCGTAAGCGAGGGTGTAAGTGGAAAGCAAGTCAGTGAGATTCTGACGCGGCCGCGCCGTTGTAATTGATGGGTTTACCATCAAGAGCCAGAACGCCCGCCCCTGAGCATCCTACGTCGCTCCGCAGGGAGAGGTAGGGCTTTTTGTTTAGCAGCAATCTACCCCTTGCCGCCGGCGAGGGGTTTTATTTTAGTAACAAAGGAGAAAAAGAATCAATGAACGGTAAACGGCAATTCCTGGCGATATTTGTACTGGTTCCGGTTATCCTGAGCGGATTTCTGGCGGCCTGCACACCGGCACCGGTAGAACCGGCGCCGTCTTCGTTTGAAGTCACCGACCAGCTGGGCCGCGTGGTGGCGTTTGAACAAGTCCCGCAGAGAATTATCTCCATCGCCCCCAGCAACACCGAGATCGTTTTTGCCCTGGGACTGGAAGATAAGCTGGTGGCGGTGACCGACTACTGCGATTACCCGCCGGAGGCTGAAGAGAAGCCGAGTATCGGCGGCTTCAGCACGCCGAATATCGAGGAAATTGTCGCCCATTATCCCGACCTGGTACTGGCTGCTTCAAGACATGAGAAGAAAATCATCCCCCAGCTTGAGCAGCAAGGCCTGACCGTCCTGGCTCTGGCCCCCAGTAACCTCAGCGAGGTGATAGCCGCGATTACGCTTATCGGCCAGGTTACCGGCAAAGAGGCGGAGGCCGCCGGGGTGGTGGCCGGGATACAGGCAAGGGTGAAAGCGGTCACCGATAAGACGGACGGCTTGCCCGCGGAACAGCGGCCAAGAGTTTTTTACGCCCTCTGGCACGACCCCCTGATGACGGCCGGGTCAGGCACCATCCAGGATGAGCTAATCCGAAAGGCAGGCGGCACCAACATCGCCGCAGTGCTCAACGACTACGCCGATATCAGCCTGGAATCGGTTCTTGACACCGACCCGGAAGTAATGATTGCCGGCGTCAGCCATGGCAGCGGGCAGAGCCTGAACTTTCAGTTCATTTCTGAGGAGCCGAGGCTTGACGGCACGACGGCCCGCAAGAACGACCGGGTTCATGCCATCGACGGCAACCTGACCAGCCGCCCGGGACCACGACTGGTCGACGGGCTGGAGCAATTTGCCGAGTTTCTCCATCCGGAGTTGTTTCAGGGAGAATAATGAATATCACCCCGCCGGTCAATCTCACTCACTGGCGTAACCGGGTTTACTCCATCGCGGGACTTTTGGTCCTGCTGGTGATGATGGTAGCCTTTGCCACCACTATCGGCAGCGTGAAAATTCCCTTCCTGACCACGTCCGGTATCCTGCTCTCCAGGTTGCCGCTGGTGGAGATAAACCCCGGCGGGAACGAGGCCTGGGAAACGATAATCCTGAACATCCGTTTACCCCGCGTCATCCTGGCCGGGCTGGTGGGCGCCGCCCTGGCCACCGCCGGAGCGACCTACCAGGGACTGTTTAGAAACCCGCTGGCCGACCCTTACCTCATCGGCGTCGCCCAGGGGGCCGCTCTGGGCGCGGTTATCGGTTTCCTGCTCCCTGCCGCCGGTTGGGGCCTGGGCGCCGGTATCATTCCCGTGCTCGCTTTTACCGGCGCCGTGGTCAGCACCGTCGTGGTCTATAATCTGGCCCGGGTGGGCAGGAAGCTGCCCACAACCACCCTCATCCTGGCCGGAGTCGCCCTGGGGGCGCTGCTGGGTTCAATCGTTTCCTATCTCATCATTTCCAGCGGGGAGAAAATGCACGGCATCGTCTTCTGGCTGATGGGCAGTTTCGCTCTGACCCGGTGGTCAGAGGTAATGACCGTGCTGCCTTACATCGTCGTTGGCACCGTGGTCATCCTGCTTTTCGCCCGCCCGCTCAATATCATGCAGCTCGACGAGGAGCAGGCGCAGCAGCTGGGCGTTAACGTGGAGAGACTGAAAATAGTCCTGCTGGCCGCCGCCACCCTGATTACGGCGGCGGCAGTCTCTTTCGTGGGCACCATTGGCTTTGTCGGCATCATCATTCCCCATGCCGTACGCCTGCTGT
Organism: uncultured bacterium; assembly: GCA_965369965.1. Lineage (GTDB taxonomy): Bacteria > Chloroflexota > Dehalococcoidia > Dehalococcoidales > RBG-16-60-22 > JACZSH01. The sequence goes on from CBDUSH010000008.1 coordinate 17,812, forward strand.
GGGGCGCCGACCACCGATTCCTGTTGCCTCTTTCCGTCCTTTCCGGCGCCATTTTCATGATTCTGGCTGACCTTATCGCCCGCACCATCCTGGCACCGACGGAGATACCGATAGGGGTAATCACCGCCATCAGTGGCGCGCCCTTCTTCCTGTACCTGCTACGCCGTAAGAGCAAAGTGATTTTCTGAGGTCAGCATGATTACGTTAGAAATGCAGCACGTAAAGCTCGGCTACAAACGCCACATAATACTGGATGACATCAGTTTTCGGGTCAACCCCGGAGAATTGGTCGGACTCATCGGACCCAACGGCTGCGGTAAGTCGACTATTATCCGGGCGCTCAGTCATATTTTACGCCCGCATTCCGGCCGGGTACTGCTTGACGAAAAAGATATCAAGACGATACCGAGGCAGGCGCTGGCCCGTTTGCTTGGCGTGGTACCCCAGATGCCGCTCCTGCCCAGTACCTTCACCGCTTTTGAGATAGTCCTCATGGGCCGGAACCCTCACCTCGGCCTCTTCCAGTATGAGGGGCCACAGGAGATAGCCCTTGCCTGGCAGGCGATGGCCAGGACCGGCACCCAGTCTCTGTCCGAACGCCGGGTAAGCGAGCTTTCAGGGGGAGAAATACAGTGTCTGCTCATGGCACGCGTCCTGGCACAGGAGACAAAGGCGATTCTGCTCGACGAACCGACGGCAAATCTGGATATCGGTCGCCAGGTGGAAATAATGGATATGATTAAAAATCTCTGCCGGGACAGCCGGCTGGCCGTCCTGGCTGCCTTGCATGACCTTAATCTGGCGGCGCAGTACTGCGACCGGTTAATCCTGATCAACAACGGCCGGATACACGCCGTGGGGAAACCGGCCGAGGTGGTCACCCCCGGGAATATCGCCGACGTCTATGGAGCCGAGAATTGCGTTTACGCCCATCCGGAGAGCGGCCTGCCCACCGTGCTGGTCAAGGCCGGCACCGGTAAGAACGGCTCGCCGGGGAATAGCCCCGGAGGGTTACGGTGATGGTATGGAAAATCTGCTGATATTGGTCTTAGCCCTGTCCCTGGACCTGCTCCTGGGAGACCCTCCCAATTTTCTGCACCCGGTAGCCTGGATGGGTAAGACCGCCGCGTTCCTGGAAAAGGGGAATCGGAGCCAGCGCCCGGCCACCCGGTTTCTCTACGGTACCGGCCTGGTGCTCCTTATTATCGCCCTCTTTGCCGTCCCCGCCTATGCCGCCCTGGTCTACCTGAAAAGCTTTGGCTCTATCGCCTACGTGATTGGCGGCGCGGTTATCCTTAAAACCACTTTTTCTTTCCGGGGCTTACGGCGCGCCGCCCTCGGAATAATGAGGCTCCTGCAAGATAACAACCTGGAGCAGGCGCGATTCGATCTGCGCGGCCTGGTCCACCGTGACGCGGGCCATTTGTCCCCACCGCTGCTGGTATCGGCGGCCGTGGAATCGGTGGCGGAAAACACTAGTGACAGCGTGGTGGCCCCCCTTTTCTACTTCCTTCTCTTCGGCATCCCGGGGGCAATCGCTTACCGGGTGGTCAACACCCTCGATGCCATGCTCGGCCACCACGGACAATATGAGTACCTGGGAAAGTTTGCCGCCCGCCTTGACGACCTGCTGAATATAATACCGGCCCGGTTGACGGCATTGCTTCTGGTACTGGCCGCTTTCCTGTCCCGAAAAGACGGGCGGGCAGCCTGGCATACTGCTTTCAGCGACCACGTCAATACCGAGAGTCCCAACGCCGGCTGGCCAATGGCGGCGGTAGCCGGCGCTCTTGACGTTCGACTTGAAAAAAGGGGGCATTATAAGTTAGGCCGGGGAAACGCCCGGCTGACACCGGAGACCATCGGGGCCTCGGTAAGGCTGATGCAGATCACCGGGCTGTTGTGGGCGGTGATTTCTCTGGCCGTTGGAGGAATTCATATTGTCTTCGTGTCCTGAACGCCGGAATGAGAGGATTCATATTGTCTCCGCGTCCTGAACGCCGGAATGAGAGGAATTCAAATGGTCTTCGTGTCCTAGGCCAGAATGAGAGGTATTCAAAATTGTCTTTGCGCCCCAGACCGGAAATAGAGCAGCTGAAACCGTGCCACCACGGCAGTATCGACTATGCCGAACTGGCGGCGATGGGGATTAGCCCGGAGGAGGTGATTGATTTCAGCGTTTGTCTGAATCCGTTCCCGCCCCCGGAGGTAAAGAAAGTCCTCAACACGGACACCATTGAGCGTTATCCTGATTCGGAAGCCACCGAATTCCGGGATTGCCTGGCCGGGAAACTGGGGATAAATCCGGATAACATCCTGGCCGGCAGCGGCAGCACGGAGCTTATCCGCCTCATCGCCCTGGCTTATTTCAACCGGGGAGACCGGGTACTGATTCCGCAGCCGACTTTCGGCGAGTATGAAATTGCCTGCCGTATCGCCGGGGCTAACCCGGTGCGGCCGTGGCGGCAAGCGGCCGACAATTTTACCCCGGGGGTAACCGAAATAGTCAGCTTTATCCGTCAATACAAACCCCGGGCAATCTTTATCTGCAATCCAAATAATCCCACCGGCAAGTATCTTCCCCGGCGGGAGATGGAAGCCGTTCTGAAAGCGACCGGAGACGGCCTGCTGGTTATTGATGAAGCCTACATCAATTTCGTCGACGGGGCAGAGTCGACTCTCGACCTGCGAAATCACGGCAACGCGGTTATCCTGCGCTCCATGACCAAGGACTTCGCGCTGGCCGGACTGCGCCTGGGTTACGCTGTCGCCGGCGAAGATATCATCCGGAACCTGCGCCGCGTCCGCCCACCCTGGAACGTCAACGCGGTTGCCCAGCAGGCGGGGATAGTCGCCCTGAACAATGCCGACTACCTGGCAAAGAGCCGGCTCAAGATAAAAGAGGCCAGGGAGTTCCTCGTCGGTGAACTCGAACGGCTCGGTTTGAAGCCGCTGCCCACGGACACGCATTTCTTCCTGGTCAGGGTTGGTAATGCCGGAGCCTTCCACCACGCCCTGCTGCAAAACCGCATCCTGGTTCGTGATGCTACCTCCTTCGGGCTGCCCGGGCATATCCGCATCTCGCCCCGTACCCTCCCGGAATGCCGGAAGCTCATTGCCGTCCTCCATGAATTACGTGAAAAAGGCGAACTGGAGTGAGTTAGTCCCGTCCGCAGGCAAGGATAAGCCTGCCCAGGCCTGATTAGCACTCTCCGGCATGACAAAATAACTATAGCAACCAGAACTAAAGTACTATTTCTTTACATAAGCACGTAAAGCATAATTGAACAAACAGTACTAATTAACTAGGTAACAGGTCATGGTAGGAACAGGCCGACAAACCCGCCGAAAGTATGTTTCTGACCGGGTTATCATTCCGGGAAAAGAGCCTGATGGCTTGAAAAGAAAGCATTAAGAGATGACCGAAGGACAGCTTTCCGTAACCATAGGCAGACTACGCCGGAGAGTAACGGAACTGGAAACAATCCAGGCCAGGCAACGATACGGTTGTGAATAGGAAGGTATGAATCCGGATGACAGCCAAGACCAGAGCCCCGCGGCAACTCACCGCATTACGGAAACAAACCCGCCGGGATCAGGAGAGTAAACAGGAGTTCGGGATTCTCATCGTAAAAGATGAGACCAATCCGGCAATGACGCTACGGAATATCCTGGAAGCAACCGGTTACAGCACGGAAATAGCCCCTGACGGCCGTACCGCCCTGAACATCTGCCGGAAGAAAACGTTTGACCTCGCCCTGATTGATATTAACCAGCCCGATATTTCCAGCGGGGAATTGATCGAAGAACTGGTCAAACTATCCCCGGAGATGGAGTATATCATCGTTACCGGTGATACCTCTCAGGATTCGGCAATGAACGCTGTACAACAGAAACACATCATCGCCCATGAGACGAAACCCCTGAACATCGACCGCTGCCTGTCGGTTATGAGACAAGTCACCGAACGCAAGCGGGTGCAACGGGGAATGGAGCAGGCGGCTAAAGAATGGCGGGCGACCTTTGACGCTATTTCCGACATGATTTCAATTCACGATAAAGATTTCAGGATTATCCGGGTAAACATGGCTTTTGCGAATATGGTCGATTTAACACCCCAGGAAGTCATTGGCCGTACTTGTTATGAATTGATGCATGGCACCAGAAAACCCTGGTCGCAGTGCCCGCACCGGCAAGTACTCGCCGATGGCAAAACACACCACAGGGAATACTTCAATCCCAAGATGGGAATTCATGTGGAGCAGGCCTGTTCACCCATCTTCGATGAGACGGGCAATGTTGTCGCCTCGGTTCATATTACCCGGGACATCACCCAGCGGAAAAAAATGGAAGAGCAGCTCATTCGCACCAATCGCCTGGCTTCCATCGGTGAGCTGGCATCCGGTATTGCGCATGAACTAAACAATCCCTTAACCAGTATCATCGGCTTCTCCGAACTACTCTTAGCCAAGGACGCCCCAAAGGAGATTAAGGAAGATTTACAAGTCATTAACCGGGAAGCTCAACGCACGGCCGCCGTGGTGAAAAACCTGCTCACCTTCGCCCGAAAGCATAAACCGAACCGGCAGCCGGTGAATATTCACGGCGTAATCAGAGCAGTGCTGGAACTGCGCGCCTACGACCAGAAAGTCAATAAAATCCAGGTCAGTACCCGGCTGGCTTCTTCCCTGCCCGAAATAATGGCTGACAACTTTCAATTGCAACAGGCTTTTCTGAACATCGTTATCAATGCCGAGTATTTCATGATTGACGCCCACGGAGGAGGCAAACTCATCATCACTACGGAACGGGTTGGGGACACGGTTAAAATTTCCTTCGCCGATAATGGGCCCGGTATCAGCAAAAAAAACCTGAGGCGCCTTTTTGACGCGTTCTTCACCACTAAAGGTACCGGCAAAGGCACCGGACTCGGCTTGAGCATCAGTCATGGCATAATCACGAAGAGCGGCGGAAAGATCTATGCCGAAAGTGAACCGGGCAGCGGCGCTAATTTCATCGTGGAACTGCCCATCAGCCAAGGTACCCCGGCTGAAAGTTTGAAAATATGAAAAACTCCGGTTCGATTGGCAAAGAAGTCCTCGTAGTTGAAGACGAACCGTCTATCGGCCAAATCTTCCTGAGAGTTCTCAGTGGTGAGGGGTTCAGCATTGACATTGCTGCCAACGGGGAGATAGCCCTGGAAATGGTAGGGCAGAAACAATATGACTATTGCCTGATTGACGTCAAGACACCGGCCATGAACGGGCTGGAGTTTTACATGTGGCTGCAGGAACAATATTCCGCGCTGGCAGACCGGGTGATATTTACCACCGGAGATACCTCATGTGGAGATACGCAACGTTTTCTGGAAGAATCTAACCAGCCTTTCTTACTCAAACCGTTTACCCCTGACGAACTGGTCGCCAAGGTCAAGGAAACCTGGAGGGAGGCCGGGTAACCGGAGGCATCAACCGGCTTCGCGAGCGGGCACAAGTCCCGATTATCAGGCTCGGTGCCCGGAGCGATGAAACCGTTAAAGTGAAAGGTATCATGCCGGGAAAGTGAGTATAAATGAAGAGACGGCCTCGTCTGTTAATCGCTGACGACAAAAAAGAAATACGAAACTTACTCAAGCGCGCCCTGAAACCGGAAGGTTACGATGTGGTCCTGGCCCCGAATGGCAGAGAGGCGCTGGCCATGTACCAGAAACACAAGCCGGACCTGGTTATCCTGGATATTACGATGCCTGACCTCAGCGGACTCGAGGTCCTCGGCATCCTGCGCCAGAGTTCAAATGTGCCGGTAATCATGATTACCGGCCAGAGCGAAATAACCGAGCTGGATACGGCACAGGGTCTCAACGCGGACGATTTTGTAAGAAAGCCCTTTCACATGAGAGAGCTTTTGTCCCGTATCAAAGCCAAACTAAGACATACCACCAGGGATGACTGAGGTCTAATCGACAGCTGCTTCCGCCAGGCGGCGGAGCAGGTCCTCTTTATCGGGTGGGCAGCCGCTCACCGCATGGGTCACGTCCCCGTCATCACGCAGAGCGCAATCCCCTACCCGCAGGCTGGTTTCACCGTCATATCCGCGGGGCTCTTCGCCCAGGTAAATGTGGAAAGGCCGCGGCAGGCGTTTACCGCTCTCTGCGAGTAATCTCAGGCTGGAAACAAGCGGGATAAGACAGCCGCTGCAGGCCTGTTCAGCGCCCAGGATTTCCAGTCCGGGGAAACTCTGCCGCAGTTGTTCCCGGGGCAGTTCCACCCTGAACTCCAGACTCTTGACCTCTTCGCCGATAATAGTCATCCGCGTCAGGTCGCTTTCCCCCAGGCCAGCCTGTGCCCCGAGCGCCACCGTGTCCACCGCGGCCGGGTCAATCCCCATCAGGGCGCAGCCCACGGCATCAGCGGCCACGGCATCGGTACTGGCGATGAGCAGTCCGGCACCGGCCCGCCGCCGTCCGGTATCACCGATGCTGCCGATTATCTCCGGCGTGCCGTCTATGATATTGATCGTCGGCCTGATTATCCTGTTCAAGGCCACCACCGCCCGGGCCAGGTTAACCCGGTGAAACTGCGGTTTGTCCTCCCGTTTCAGACACCCTTTCAAGTTTTTCATGGCCAGGGTGACCGTGGTCTGAAAGTGTGTCTTGAGTACCGGCAGGTTTATCAGGCAGTCGCAGTTAAAGACGTACTCGGTAATCCTGAATTCCGGCGGGCAGTCCGGCACGCCCCGGAATGTCCGGTAGGCATGCTCATCGAATAATACCCAGTCGATACCCAGGCGTTCCGCCACCCGGCTGACGCCGGTCCGGGTGAAGCATTTCCTGAGGTCAGACTCGGGTTGGTAGTAGCTGGGCCCCTCCCCGATGATAACCCGGCCTGCTCCACGGTCGAGGCAATACCGGGCGACCGCTTCGATGAGACCGGGGCTGGTGATATCGCCGCTGCCGGCTCCTTTCGGCTCCACCAGGTTGGGCTTGATGAGAACCGTATCCCCCGCCCGGACAACTTCCTGCCCGGTGCCGTCAATGACCCCGGCCAGTCCCTGATAAAGGTCATTGCCCGTCCTGATAAGTGAAACCGTCGCCATTAACTCCTCGCCGTCAGGGCACCGGTTTACTGCGAAGCCAGTTCTGCCTGGTATTTTTTCTTTTCGGCTCGTACGATGTTATCGCTTTTTTCTATCATATCCATGACGGGAAGGCCGTAAGGGCATCTCGCTTCACAGTCGCCGCAGCGGATGCAGTCGGCGGCTTTTTCCAGCTCCGGGCCCATATGCCGGGTGAAAACGCCTTCCAGGGAAAGGCGCTTGAACAGGCTCTCCGCCTGTATCACCAGCGATATGGCAATTTTTTCCGAGCAGGGCTGACAATAATCACAGCGCCGGCAAAAGGTCGTGCCCAGTTCCTTCCGCAGGCGGGCTATTTCTGCCTGCTCGACCTCCGTCAACCCCTGGGGAGATGCCATGAAACCGGCGATTTCTTCAATTTCCGCCCTGGTCTCGATACCGGGAATGGGAATGATATACGGGAACTGGAGGAGATATTTGAAAGCCAGAGAAGCATTCTCCAGCATCCCTCCCGCCAGCGGCTTCATGGCGATAAAACCGACGTCGTGCTGCCTGGCCAGCGGTATAAGTTCCTCCGCCGGCTCACAGGTAATAAAGTTAAACGGAAACATGAGAGTCTCGAACCGGTCTGACTTTACCAGGTCTTTGGCCATGTCAATCTGGTGCGAACTGATGCCAATATGGCGCACCACTCCGGCCTTTTTGGCTTCTTCCAGTACCGACATGGGGCCGTCGGGGGCGAGAATGGCGGTTAAGGCAGCATCGTTATTAACGTTATGGAACTGGTAGAGGTCGATATAGTCCACTCCGAACCGTTGCAGGCTCAGTTTCAAATGCTCTTTGACGCCGTCCCCGGTCCGGTCAAGCGTCTTGGTGGCCAGGAAAAGTCCTTCCCGCC
>CBDUSH010000009.1:0-25549 GCA_965369965.1 uncultured bacterium
ACGGTTCGTCGTCACCGGCGCGGTAGGCAAGGTCAAGCAGTTCGACAAGTTCGGTGGCGCGAGTCGGCAGTTCGTGTTTCCCGGCGCCGTAGGCAAGCTGCATGACGCAACCCGGGCAATTTGTGACCAGGATGTCAGCGCTGGTTTTGGCCAGGTTACCCATCTTCCGCTCCAGGATTTTCATCGATAAATCATAATGGTTGAAGGCGTAGCTTCCGGCGGCGCCGCAGCACATATTCGCCTCATTCATTTCAACGAACTCCACTCCCGGAATGCTCTGGATGACGGTGCGCGGCGGCGCGGTTATTTTTTGAAAATGCGCCAGGTGGCACGGGTCATGATAGGTTACTTTTTTACGAACTTCATTCATCTCTGTGTTCAGCCCGATGTCAACCAGGAATTCGCTCAAGTCTTTTACCTTGCCGGAAAAAGCGGCCGCTTTTTCCGACCATTCATTCTCACCGGCAAGGAGTTTACCATATTCTTTGAGGTAAGAGCTACAACTGCCGCAGGGTGTGACGATGGCATCCACGTCAAGGGCGCCGGCGATATCGATATTCTTTCTGGCCAGTCCACGGGCGGAAACGGTGTCTCCGTAGCCGGCGGCAGGCAGCCCGCAGCAAACAAACTCGGGCACCACGACGTCGACCCGGTGCTTGTGCAGGATACGTATCGTCGCCGCCGCCACTGCCGGAGAAATGGTGGCCGCGTGGCAGCCGACAAAGTAGGCTGCTTTATGCTTCGGGTTGTCTATCTTTTTAAGCTGGCGCGCGATGGCGGCCAGTCCCTCTGAAGACGGCGCCGGGGGAACAATCGCCTCCGCTTTTCCGGCATCCCCGATCAGCCGGGTCAGGCCGAGTTTTCGGGCGGTGGGGCGCAGGCCGCTGACGTCGGCCAGGCGCAGTAGCCGGGAGGCGCTCTTGAGCAGGGACGGACTGGGCAGGAGTTTCTGGAAGAGCATCTTCTGTATCCAGGAGCTTCCTTTTTGCCGGAGTATCTCTTCACGGGCGCCAAAGATTATATCGGCCGTCCGGATACCCGGCGGGCAGTGCGCCGTGCAGTTGTTACAGGTCAGGCAGTGGAATACGGGGTCTTCGATATCCTCAATCTCCAGGGTATGGTCGACCAGGGCACTGCGCACCAGTTCAATGCGCCCCCGCGCCGTCTCCCACTCCACGCCGGTGACCTTGTACATCGGGCATCCCGCCTGGCAGAACCCGCAGCGGTTGCACTTGCGTAAGGCAATGGCTATATCTTCGGACAGAGGCATCTCTAACCAGGTCCTCCAATCAATTTCCCCGGGTTTAGAATATTTTGGGGGTCAAAGCTGTTTTTCAGCAGCCGCATTAATTTATAATCACTCCGCGGCGGTAGCGCGACGCCGTTTTTCCGGAACCGGAGAGGGGCGGCTTCCACCATAAAGAAGCCGTCCAGTCCGGCGGCGGCTTCGTTTAAATCATTGATAATAGACGGCGCGTCAGCGGCGGCGGCGTCAAAGCGCGTATAAAGAATACCGTTATAGCCGTGGACGGTAACCGCCACCGGTACGCCATATTTGTCGCCCGTTTGTTTGATTTCCCGGAACATTTCCCCTTGCCTGCTGAGCGGTACCGAGGCCTTTCCCTGCACTGCGGAGGCATCGGCAAACAGTGACTGGTGTGCCTGGCGGTAGGCGTCCTCGATTTCGTTTACTTCGGCGCCGTCCAGGATGACGGTACTGGCCGCCTTATTTTCCTCAGCCAGGGCGATGATATCTTTCTGGTGCCTGGCGGCATCCTCCCGGCTTCCGCTGATGCTGATCATCAGTAAGACGCCGTTTTCGGCAACGGGCGGCCCCCCGGCGGGTTCCAGGAGATGTCCGATTATTCCGTCCACCAGCTCTACCGAGATGGGGGTTAACTTCGAAACCAGTAATCGGGAGACTACCTGAAAAGCGTCTTCGGCGTTCGGGAAGGAAAGCAGCAGCCTCCGGTTGACTTCCGCCTGCGGAAATATCCGCATTACGGTGTCCGTGATGATGCCCAGAGTTCCCTGCGAGCCGATGAGCAGCTTGCACAGGTCAATACCGGCCACGTTTTTCATGGTCTTGCCGCCGGTGCGGATGATGTCTCCGGTGGGCGAGACGGCGGTTATGCCCAGGACTATGTCTCGCGCCGTCCCGTAAGCGGCTCGTGAAGGACCGCTGACATTGGTCGCCAGTTCCCCGCCGATAGTTGACGTCTCCGTGCAAAACGGGTCAAAAGGCAGGGAAAGTCCCTGCCCGGCCAGCTGGCGGTGAAGGTCCCGGTTGGCTATGCCTGCCTCCACCTGGAGGGTGTAGTTGCCGGCGTCCAGTTCGATAATTTTGTTCATTGGTTTCAAACTGACTACCGCATCGGCTCCGGAGAGGCAGGCGCCTGCCGATTGCTTTGAGCCGCTTCCCCAGGGAACGATTGTTTTCTGGAATTGGTTGCCGGCTTTGACGATCTGGGCTACCTGTTCGGCGCCGGCGGCAAAGACAACCACCGATGGTTTTAGCCCGTCCACGGTGTACTCCGCGGTCACCTGGTCGCCGGTGGCTACGCCGTCGCTGCCGGCGATTTCAGTAAGTCTCCGGACAAAGGCCGACTCTTCTGCGGAGAAGGCTGGCGTCATAATCCGGCCACCTCTTCTTTTTCCTGCCGGGACTCGCCTGCTTCATCGGGAAACAGTTTCCCCGGGTTGAGGACGTTCTCAGGGTCGAAAACCTCTTTTACCCGGCGCATGGCGCCCAGGTCAGCCGGACTGAACTGGATGAGCATGGCGTGCATCTTTTCCAGTCCGACGCCGTGCTCCCCGGTGATGGTGCCTCCCATCGAGGAGCAAAGCTCACAGATTTCATCACCGGCCTCTCTCGCCGAGACGATTCCCTGCGGGTCAGTGGTATCGAATAATATCAGCGGATGGATATTTCCATCGCCGGCATGGGCGATCAGGGCGATGGTGAGGTGGTATTTTTCGGCAAGCTCACTCACCCGGCGCATGGTCGGTACCATCTTGTTGCGGGGTACGGTGCCGTCCATGACGACGAACTGGGGGCAAATCCGGGCGATAGCCCCGAAAGCTCCCCGCCGGCCCTGCCAGAGCACCGCCTGCTCGGCGGCTGACCCGGCAACGCGCAGTTCACGCACCTCATTTTTTTTGCATATCTCTGAAATATCCCTTATCTGCCGGTCAAGGCTGTCGGTCAGTCCCTCAAGCTCGATAAGGAGCACCGCTTCGGCATCCGTCGGGTAGCCGGCGCTGATACCCTGCTCAATTGCCCAGCAGGTCGTCTTGTCGATAAACTCCATGGCGCCGGGAATTATGCCGGCGCCGATGATATCAGAGACGGTCTGGCTGGCGTTCTCCAGAGTTTCGAAGATTACCAGCAGCGTCCGGGAAGTTTCCGGTTTGGGGATTATGTTTAGTATCAGGCTGGTAGCGATGCCCAGCGTCCCTTCGGAACCGATGAGTAAGCCTCTCAAATCATAACCGGGGTTATCCTCAACGCTGCCACCGACGTTAATAACTTCTCCGTCAGCGAGGACAATTTCCATGCCGCAGACATACTTTGAGGTTACGCCGTGTTTCAAACAGTGAGGGCCGCCGGCGTTCTCCCCGATATTCCCTCCCAGGGTGGACGTTTTCTGGCTGGCCGGGTCCGGGGGGAAGACGAAACCAAAAGGCGCCAGGGCATTCTGCAGGTCCAGGTTGACCACGCCCGGCTGGACCACGGCCCGGTGATTTGGCAAATCAATACCCAGGATACGGTTCATCCGGCTGAGTTCAAGGACAATGCCGCCCCGGTCCGGTATGGTGCCTCCGGACAGGTTGGTGCCGGCGCCGCGGGCAATGACCGGTACTTTATCCCGATGGGCCGCCTTTACCACCTGCGACACATGGGCGGTGCTTAAGGGGAAGACGATAACTTCCGGCATTTCCTGTCTTGCCGTCGAATCGTAGGAATAGGCCAGCAGGTCCTTTTTCGAAGACAGGACATTGTCACGCCCGACAATACCGGCAAGTTCTTTTATAAAGCTCTTTTGCATCAAGTCCGGCTCTACCTTATCTGCACAGTGATACGCCCGTCAAGCAGACGGATAAACCTTAATGAGTGGGAGCGGACGTAGTTAACGGCCGCTGCCTACAGTTTAGCCCACGCTTCCATCAGGGTGCGCTTGGCGTTGGCCACCACCGCCTCGGCGCTTTCGCCGCTCAACGGTTTAACTTCAAAGGCGACGATGTTCTGTTTGCCCTCTCCGATGTAGCCTATTTCCATCAGGGCTTTCAGGAACAGCCTGACCTCATCCACGTCATTTATCCCGCCGGGAATACCGAAACGCGGGTGCTTGTCTCCATACGCGGGGTGGTTTATATCCTTGAGCATACAGGTGCCGATGTGGACATGAACCAGGTATTCCTGGGCGGTCTGTATGGCGAATTCGGAACTCTCTTCCAGCAGCGGCAGATGACTCAAGTCAACCATCAGCCCGAAATTGGAGTGCTGCCTTCGTACTTCCTTGGCGAGGGCGACGGCTTCTTCGGTCGGGCCGATAAGGCGTTTTTTATCTATCTCACGGTCAAAAATCTCCAGCACGATGCCAAGGTCACCTTTACTCTTGGCATAACCGCAAATCTGAGACAGGGAATCAACCAGTAACTCTTTGGCTTTCTCCCTTTTATCAATGGCCGGTGTTGGTCCGCTGAGCACGGCCAGCATCCTGGCGCCCAGGAAGTAAGCCTCGTCAACGGAAGCTTTAATCCGGGAGATGGCCGCTTCACGCTGCTGCGGGCTGGGGCTGTTGAGGTCGAGTTTCTCGCCGAGGAGCCGGGCCTGCCCGACGTAACCGATGATAAGCTTACTGCTTTCCAGCAAACCGGCTACTTCATCCCGTACGTTATCGGGGATGGCTGTAACCTCGATGGCGCCGAAGAACTCGTCTTCAGCGATTTGCGTGATGCTGTCAATGAGATCGGAATCCGGGAATGCCATGGGGTGCACGATACCCACTTTCATGTAGGAATGCAAAGAATCTTTCATGGTTCCTCCTTATTTAGAAAGCTCCCGCCCAACTGTCCGCGCTAACCAAGCCCAATATAGCACAGTACATATTAAGCGTCAAGGAAAAACGGCCCCTCGCCGGGGGTGGGGGCTAGGTATCCAGGAGGGGCAGAACCAGGGGGCCTTCCGGAATGACGGCGATGCTGGCATCCGCGCCCAGGACTTGAAACGCTTTTTCCAGGCCTTCCTCCACGGTGCGGATGGGAGTTATCATCATGTCCCGCACCAGGCTGTCTTCCAGGCCGGATACCAGGTAAACGGCATTCTTTAGCTGGGTACGGGCCAGTATCTGGTTTTCCCACTGCACGCCGACAGGTTCCTGACGTTTTATCTCCCGCAGGACTGCCTCCGGCGAGCCGACCGACGCGTGCAGTTCCCGGAAAGACTCCGGCCCCAGTCCGGCGCTGCAGGCCGAGACGGTGATGATGATACCCCCGGGCCGGGTAATCCGGGCGGCGGTATCAATGCCCTTGCAGGTCTGGTATAAATCAAGGTCAAGCGGCGCCCCGCTGTTGGTGGTGATGCTGATGTCCACCAGACGGGGTACCTTAACCCCCACTATTTCCTTCTCAATCCGGCAGCCCTCCTCGTGGGCCTGAAAAGGGTCACCGGCGACGACGTGGGTAATTTCCCGCCTCTTGTTCAGCAGCACGTTGACGATAAAATCAAGGCGGGCCATTTTTGCCTGCTCGACCATATCTTCGTGTATCGGGTTTCCTACGAGGTTTCCCGCCCTCGTTTCAGGATGCTCCAGCATGGCATAGCCGTGGTTTTTATAGGCCGACCGGACGCTGAAGACGCCGGGGGCGATACTTTTCCGGCCGCCGGAGAAACCGGCAAAAAAATGAGGTTCGATAAACCCGGTACTGAGACGGAAATCGGCTTCGATAACCCGGCGGTTGATATCGACCGGTGTCCCCCGTGAGGTGGTGCCGATGTTGACCGTCTGGTTGACGTCATGGTTCAACACCCGGTAGTTCTCCACTACCTCTTTACCCAGCTTGGTTATCATCTCCGTCCGGTCCAGGGGCGGATGAAGGCCGAGGGCGATCATGATGGTGATATTTTCGCGCGGTATTTTTACTTCCAGTTCGGCCAGTATCGGGGGGAGCAGGCGGTCTTCGGGGCAGGGGCGGGTGTTGTCGGTAACCAGGATGATTACTTTGTCCGTTTCACGGACGCGGTCGAGGAGGGGATGGCTGGCGATGGGTTTCCTTAAACCGGCGGTTATGGCCGCCCCTTCATTTTCCAGTCCGGCGACGTCCCTGGCGGTTAGAATATAGGCGATATTTCCGGCCGGCAGACTGGCCGTGAGATACCCGTTGCCGCAGGGGAATTTTATATCGGTCATTTCCATTCCAGTTCTATTATTACTTTCTGATAATTATGTGTCAACGCATGGTGACCGGGCGGTTTATCCGGCGGGTCCGGAGTGTGAAAAAGGCGGGGAGTGGTTACCCCGCCTTTCTTTATTCATTCCGGCGCTGCCGCGCTTATTTTTATTAGTACTCGGTTCAGGGCTACTGGGCAGCGGCTGCCGCCAGCAGCGTGGCGGCGCGGGTGGTATTAAAAATCCCGCACTCGCACGGTTTGGCCAGCGTTACCGCCGCTTTCTCCGGAGTCGTCCTGCCTTTCTTGATATCGTCAATCATCTGTTCCACCAGGCCGGAGGCAGTCATACCGTGACCGCACATGGTGGTGATTTCCAGGACCGCCCTGCTCGGCAGACGTGAGATGTTACCGCGTATGCCCAGTGACTGGGACACGGTGTGGACTTCCAGGCCCACTTTCCGGCAGCACTCACTGGTGGCGTCGGTCAGGCCGCTGACCACCACGGAAAGGTCGAAGTTCTCGGCGACCAGGTCGCGCAGCACCGCTTCCACTTTGTCCGGGTCATCAAAGACTACCTGCACCAGTGTGGTGTTGGTGATGTTTTTAATGATGTCCCCGGCGTCATGGACAAAAATGTTGCCCTGTTTCATGTCGCCAAGGTTTACCGGACCGTGGCGCTGGCAGATTTCCAGAAATGTGCCCATTTTGGCGGCGGCGCCTTCTTCGTTGATGCCGTGGGCGGCCATGCAAATCAGGGGATAGTCATTGCTCAGGTTTTCCCGCGTCCCCAGACGGTGTAGGCTGTGCGTCATTATGCTCCCTCCTCGAAATTGAACAGCGGCCGTCCGATACCGATATTGTTTTTACTGTCCGGGTAAGGGGTGATGCCGAGTTCCCGGAATATCTTGTCCGTGGGCAGTGAGCCGTCCGGCAGTACCTTGACACAGGTGGTGATACTGAAGACGGTATCAATCTGCCGGGCCACTTCATCGAGTTTTTTCATGATTGCCTTCAGCCGGTCGACCGGGAAAGATACTTCCACAATGGCGGACAGCGATTTTTCATTCAGGACATCGTCCCTGAGTTTGCCGGTTTTTGTGTCCGCCATCCAGAAGGTTACCGGGTTTTGCGGTTCGAAATCCACGCCCACTTCGGCCAGGCCCTGGGTCATCTTCTGCACGTCAGTGAAGCGCGTTCCGATACCGGGCCGTCCCATTTCGAGACCCATGCCGATGAACCCCGGTTTTATCCGTCCGGTGACTTCGTTGGTCTTTACTTCTTCGGTACCCCGTCCGGGGATGCGCGTGTCCGGGTTTTCAAGCAGGGGGTTGGACATTACCTGCCGTACCGCGCGGGGCCACGGAGCCACCACTTCCTCAAAGACGTCTACCGGGCAGACCTGAGCGCGGAAACATACACCGCATTCGACGCATTCATCATCGTCGATGACGGCGACGTCGTCTTTCATGTGGATGGCCTTGACCGGGCAATAAGGCGGGCACAGTTCACATCCGATACAATTGTCCGAATCCAGTTTCAACGAACTCCTCCTTTTTTCCCTCTGGTTTTCCAGGTTGGTTCTATTACTATTCTGGCTGATTTCGGGTTTAATTTCAAGGATGGCGAGCGGTCCGGCGCGGCGAGCGGCTGCCGGATTATATCGGGCAAGGATTAGCCAAGCCGGGCAAAACCTCTCCGGAATGAGAAATCCTGCCGGGCTTGGCTAATCGTTTTAGCAGTACTTTACCGCCGGGTCTATTTTGCCGCCATCGCGGTGAGAAGCTTGGCGGCACGGGCCGGGTTAAAGATGCCGCAGGCGCATTGCGGGGCCAGCGTTTTGGCGGCTTCGTCGGCCGTTTTTCGGCCCGCCTTAACGTCATCCACCATTGACTGTACCAGGTTGGTGGCGATGAGGGCATGGCCGCACATGGTGGTTACTTCCAGAATGTCATCACCGGGCAATTTGGCGGTGTTCCCCCATATCCCCAGCGAGAAATTGGCCGTGTGGTGTTTCAGACCGGCTTTTTTCAGGCACCCGTCCACGTTGCCGAAGATACCGCTGACAATGGTGGAAAGCCCCAGGTCGGCTTCCTTAAGGTCTTTCAGGACTTCGGTCACGGCGTCCATATTGTCGAAAACGGCGTGGGCGACGCCATGGGCGGCGTCAATAACTTCTTCCGGGGTGTGGCTGTACATGTTGCCGATGGAGATGGCGCCGATATTCTTGGGGTCATGGCGCTGGGCGATGCGCAGGAACTCCTGGAGTTTCGCGTCATGTCCTTCGTCATTAAACCCTTTGGCGGGAATGCAAAGGAAGACATAGTCTTCCTGCAAGCTTTCTGCGTTACCTCTACGATGTAAAGAATGCGTCATTAATATCCTCCTTAAACATCAGCCAGGGGACGCCCCAGGCCAACCGTCTGCTTTCCGTTAATATAGTGGGCTATGTTCATGTCTTCCAACAGCTTCTGCAGCGGGTACGAACCGTCCGGGTCAGCGCGGTTAATGACCTCGACGCTGAAGACGGTATCAACCTCTTTGGCTACTTCCTTCAGCGCGTCCATGATGTCCTTGAAGTTTTCGATGGGGAAAAGACACTCGATGATACCGGAGAGCACCTTTTCGTTGAGAACGTCATCCTGGATTTTACCCGTCTTGGGGTCTTCCATGAGGGCGGTCACCGGGTTTTTGGGCTCAAACTCGACGCCATGACTGGCCAGTACCCGGGCTACTTTGTCGATGTCGTAAAAACGGGCGCCCACGCCGGGCCGGCCAAACTCACAGCCCATGCCGATCCAGCCCCGCTGGAACCGGCCGGTAACGTCGTTGGTCTTCATCTCCTCGGTGCCGCGGCCGGCGACTCCGGTCGATTTGTGCTCGGCTCGGGGGTCGGAAAAGACGGTGCGCAGGGAACGCGGCCAGGGGGCCGGTTCGAAGACAAAGGCGTCTACCGGGCAGCACTGGGACTTCAGGCATACCTGGCAGTCCACGCACTCATCCGTTTCGATGACGGCGACGTCATCCTGCATACTGATGGCGGCTACGGGGCAGTAGGGTATGCAGATATCACAAGAAATACAGGCATCCGGGTCAATCTTCATAAGTCTCAGGTCTCCTTATTTTATTTTACGAAGTTTTTCGGGCCAGATTTTGTTTACTTAATATTATTTCACAAAGTCTTTCGGGCCGGATTCTATATAAATTATTTTACAAAACCTTACAGGCCGAGTTCTCTTTATTTTGCTATATAAAGTTTTCCAGGCCGAGTTCTTTAATTATCTCCGGAGCCGGCATGCCGGTTTTCCGGTCCCAACCCATCGACTGGTAGTAGCCGTCCATCATTTTCTCCCAGTGAGGGGCAATAGGCTTGTCTTTGTTCGGTCCGTCAACCGATTGTGAACAGTAGCGGGGAGAAGGGGTTTCTTTGTCCGGGGTCAACCCGGCCTTGAGGTTATAGATTCGCATCAGGGTGACCACTCTGCGGCCTACCTTCATGACGTCTTCCAGGCTCATGTTCCAGCCGGTAGCGGCGTTGAGCGCCTCGGTCTGGGCTTCGGTGTTGTTAAAGCTGGTAAACCAGCACTGTACCAGGCAGTCGGAAATCGTCATCGAACCCATCGAATTCGCCTCGGCGGCGATTACCTGTTCCGGGTCGAAGACGTCCATCGGGTTCGGCATTTTCCAGAGGACTTTGTCAGTGACCAGCATCTGGGTTTCTATGGTGCCGGTATCGGAGATAACGGTGTCAAGCATCTCCACCCAGCGGCTGCGGTGGTCATGTCCGCGCGGTGAATTTCCCTTACCGGTGAATATCGCCCAGTTCAGCGCGTCGCCGCCCATTTTCTCAGCGGCGATTTTGACGCCGTCGGCCAGGGTATCACCATAGCCGCGGCGGTGAGAGATATTTTCCAGCAGGGTTTTGGTGGCTTCGACGTTACCCCAGGTCATCTCCAGTCCGTCCAGGTCTTCTTTCTTGAGAGCGCCTTTCTGGTAGCATTCCATCACCCAGCCGACCACCCAGCCCGCCTCGTTGCAGTCCATGCCGAGCCGGTCACACACGTTGCTGAGCATCATGGCGGCTCCCGGGTCCGGCTGGCCTATTTGCGGCCCCCACGATGCCCATTGCTCATACTCAGGCTCCTTGCCGAAGTAACCGGCGCAGGGCCCCTCGCTTACCGTCATCAGTTCATAGTGACGGGAAGAGCAGGCATAGCAGGGATAGTTTTTACTGTTGAAAAGAGGACGGACCCGGGCGCCGTCAAAGAGGTCTTTTTCCGGGAAGATATTGGTCTGGTAGTTCTTTACCGGCAGCCATCCGGCGCCCTCGGCGGTGGGTAACACCCGGCTGGTGCCCCAGTTATAGACGCCGCCGCCGCCAAAAACCTTGGCGCTTTCGGTCGTATTCTTGGCCAGCTCACCGATTTTATCCGGGTCAACCAGGGTCATCTTTTTATTGGCGGTTCGCGCCACGGCAAAAGCCTTGAGTTTCTTGGAGCCCATCACCGCGCCGACGCCGTTATGCGCGGCGGCATGGCCCCGGTCACCGAAAATCCCGGCATACTTAACCAGGTTCTCTCCGGCGGGCCCGATACTGAAAACGCTCATCCCGCGCTCTTTATAGTCGAGCTCCGCCTTGATGCCTTCTTCCGTTTCCCAGGTGTCTTTGCCTTTCAGGCTGCCGGCGTCTTTCAGCTCCACCCCGCCTTCGTGAATATAGAGGTATTTCCAGTCGGAAGCGGCTCCCTGTACCAGGATACCGTCATACCCGCACCATTTCAGATAAGCCCCGAAGTTGCCGTTAGCCTGGGTGGAAGTAGCCCCGTTGGTCAGGGCGCCTTTGGTGACGAAGGAGATGCTGGCGCAGCCGGGAATCCGCGTGCCGCCCAGAGGACCGGAGCCCAGATAAAGGATATTGGCCGGGTCAGACCAGTCCAGCTTGGGGTCTACCTCGTCGCAGAGATACTTGACGCCCATTCCGGTACCACCCAGATATTTTTGCAGGGTGCCTTCGTCAAGGGCTTCATCCCATATTTTCCCCTGGCTGAGGTCGACTCTTAAAACTTTGCCCGTAGAACCATTGATGCTCATTGGTGACTAATCCTCCTTATCATCCCCCGTAGAAAGCGGGAGAAAATTTAATGGCGTCTCCTTCTTTCAACGGCCTGTTCAGTTCAGCCGGAGCCGATAAAAAAGTGCCGTTCAGGATGACGATACAATACTCAAACAATGCCTCAACCGCACCGCCGAAAGCTTTCTGCCCGAACTTGGGATATTTCTCGGCGGTAGCGTGGAGCAGGTCCATGATAGTTGCCCCCGGGCTGACGGTCTCCTCGAAGACCAGCCGTTCCGAACTTTTATGGTTAAAATCGTCCTTCAGCCAGGAGACAATTTCCACGCTAATTTTCAACATTACTCTCCAGGTTAAACATGACGGACGAGCCGGGGAATCGGCGGCTTTTATCACGGTCCGGTAAAAATATACTTTCCCGGCCGTGTTTTATCAACCCCGGTTTACTTTCCGGAGGCGGGGTACTGGCTTGCCGCCTGTAAATATTCACGGCCGGATTTAACCAGCATGGGGACGATATTGTAAGTGATGAACTGGAATCCGCGCTCCTGACATTTCCTCAGGGTATCAAAGTCGTAAGCCACCGTACCGGCCGCTTTTCCGGCGGCGAGTATTTTTTTCACCAGGCCTTCAATCATCTTCTGTACTTCGGGATGATTTACCTGCGCCGGATAACCCATGGCCACGGAGAGATCGTTAGGGCCGATAAAGACGACGTCAATCCCGGGGATGGTCAGTATTTCATCCAGGTTTTTCACCGCATCCATGGTTTCTATCTGGGTTACAACCAGGTTTTCCTCGTTGGCTACCTTGATGTAATCACTTTGCGGGCCGGTAATACCCCAGTTGTTGGCCCTGACGCCGGCCAGGCCGCGTTGCCCTTCGGGGCGGTATCTCACCGAATTTACCACGGCCTCGGCATCTGCTTTGGTATTGAGCATCGGCAGCACGACACCCAGTGCCCCGGCATCCATATAGCGCAAGATGTTCTGCTGGACGTTCATGGCAATGCGGATGATGGGGGTGATATTGACTGAATCCGCCGCCCGGACCATGTTTTCGCATGTCTCCAGGTCCATCGGGCTGTGTTCGGCGTCGAGGAGGGCGTAATCGAATCCGATGTGGCCGATTATTTCGACCAGGCTGGGGCTGCCCGCGTTGATAAAAACGCCGTAAGCAATCTCACCGGCCTTGATTTTAGCTTTGGTTAAATTCTTTCTCATCGGCTTCTCCTGAGTGTATTTCCGCCCGTATGTTAGCATAGCGATTTTCGTTTGTCAAAAGGATTCGGGAGCTTTTTCCCCTTGTCGGCAAAGGGGCATAAGTGTATAATTCATGGTAGCTTTATTAAGGAGGCACCAGGTAATTATGAAAGCAGTCGTAAAGACCGAAGCCGCCCCCGGAGCCAAACTGATGGACGTTGACGTCCCGAAGATAGGCCCGCGGGACGTCCTCATCAAAGTAAAGGTGACCGCCATCTGCGGGACGGATATCCACATCAACGAATGGAACGCTTTTGCCCAGGCCAGGATTAAACCGCCGATGATTTTCGGCCACGAAACCTGCGGGGAAGTGGTCGAGGTGGGCAGCCAGGTGGGTAGTTTCGCCGTTGGGGATATGGTGGCCGTAGAGACTCATATTCCCGATGAGACCTGCTACATGTGCCAGACCGGGCTGCAGCACATCTGCGAGAAAATGGCTATCGTCGGCGTGCACGTTGACGGTACTTTTGCCGAGTACGCCAAGATTCCGGCGGTCTGCCTCTGGAAGCTGCCCAAGGATGTCAACCCTGACCTCGGCGCGCTTCTGGAGCCGTGGGGAGTGGCCGTCAACGGAATCCTGAAAGGGGAAATAAATAACCGGAGCGTGGCTGTTTTCGGTTGCGGGCCCATCGGCCTGATGGGTCTCGGTTCCATTACCGCCTGGGGCGCCAGCCAGATATTCGCTATCGAACCGGTCGATACCCGGCTTGACATGGCGGCCCGGTTTGCCCCCGACGCAATGCGGCTCAACCCGACCAAAGAGGACGTGGTCAAGAAAATCATGGACGCCACCGGCGGGCGTGGTGTGGACGTGGCAGTTGACATAACCGGTAACCCCCGGGCGATTCAAACCGCTTTTGACGTGGTGCGGAAAGCGGGGCGGGTCAGCCTGGTCGGTCTTGCTTCGGCGCCGGTGGAGATTGACATCACCGCCAATATTATCTACAAAGAGGCCGTAGTATACGGCAGCACCGGCCGGATAATGTGGCAGACCTGGTGGGATATGCAGAACCTGATGGATTCCGGTAAATTTGACCCCCTGCCGGTAATTACCCACCGTATGCCCATGGCCGACTTTGCCGAGGCGCTTCAACTGGCAAAGAGCGGGCAGGCGGGTAAGATACTGCTCTATCCTTAAACGTGAGTGAAAAATTGAGCGCACAGACACTGGGCATCATCGCTGATGACCTGACCGGCTCCATGGACAGCAGCGGTTACTTTGCCGGCCGTGGTTTGAGCACGGTGGTGGTTTTAGACCCGGGTTTTTCCGCCCGTGCCGACGTCGTCGTAATCAACACCAACAGCCGGGCCGAAGACCCTGATACCGCCGGTGAAAAGGTCAGGCGGGCGGCCGGAAGCCTGAAAAACCGGCTGGTGTATAAAAAAATAGACTCGACGCTGAGGGGAAATATCGGGGTTGAACTGGCGGCGGCCATGTCGGAGACGGCCTGTGATAAGGTGGTGGTGGCGCCGGCTTTCCCGGCGGTGGGCCGGACCATGACGGGCGGTATCCTGCTGGTGAACGGGGTGGCGGTGGCGGAAACACAGTTCGCCGCTGACCCTATATCTCCGGTAAAAGAATCTCACCTGCCCGGCCTGCTGGCGCAGACCACCGGACGTCAGGTAGGTACAGTCGGCGTTGCCGACATAGACGCCGGCGCGGAGTCTCTCCGGCGCCGGATAAACGAAATGCCGGCTGACATCGTCGTCTGTGACGTCGAGAAACCATCTCATCTGGTCGGGATTGTCCGGGCGGCGGCACTGGCCGAAGGGCGCTGGCTGCTTTGCGGCTCGGGAGGTATGGCCAGGGAATTGTACCGGCTTATCAGTCCGTCCGGAAGCAACCCGCTAAAACCGTCCGGGCGGCCGCCCGGCCCGGCGCTGGTCGTCGTCGGTACCCGTAACCAGGTGGCCGCCAATCAACTGCGGAAGGCTCAGGACGCGCTCGGTTTTCCCATCCTGTCCCTGGGCAGGGAACATCTTGGCCGGGGGGATGAAGGTATCGCGCGTATCGCCGCCGAAGCCGCCCGGCTTCTCACCGAGGGCAAAGGGGTAGCTATTTCGGGGACACTGGCTCCATATATACCGGAACTGAAAGAGGTGCCGGAGGTGATGGCGGCAGCCACCCGGAAAATACTGTCCTCAGGGAAATTCGGCGGGCTGTTCCTTTCCGGCGGTGATATCGCCGTCGCGGTCTGCCGGTGCTTATCGGTGGCGGCTATTTCCGTCCTGGGCGAAGTCGAACCGGGCGTGCCCGCCGGAGAGCTTCTGTGCGGCAGCTTCCAGGGAATGAGAGTGGTCACCAAGGCGGGAGGCTTCGGCACCGAAGAAGCGCTGGTGAAATCGATATTATATCTGGAGAAGGGATATTAGCTATGAGTAACGAGAAGGCTTTACTGGCAATCACCATGGGTGACGCCGCCGGTTCCGGTCCGGAAATCATTGCCAAGTCGCTGGCTGACCCCACCGTCAGGGCGGCCTGCCGCCCGGTAGTGGTGGGAGATGCGGCCACCATGCGGGAAGCGCTGCGGATTACGGGCGTCCCCGGCGAAGTGCGGGTAATCGGCAAAATTACCGAGGCATCATTTCCGGAGAACGTCATCGAAGTTATCGACCTGCAAAATATTCAGCTTGACCGGCTGACCCGGGGACAGGTTAATACCATGGCGGGGAAGGCCGCTTATGAGTACATCGAGCTGGCCACCCGGCTGGCCCTGGACGGGGAGTGCGATGCTATCGTCACCTCGGCGATCAATAAAGAGGCGTTAAACCTGGCCGGGTATCATTATGACGGCCATACGCAGCTGCTGGCGGAACTCTGCCAGGCGACCGACGTCGCCATGATGCTGGCTTCCGACAAACTGCGCATCAGCCATGTCACCACTCATGTTTCTCTGGAGAATGCCATTAAACTGGTCAGGCCGGAGAGAATAATGACCGTTATCCGGTTGACCGTTGCCGCGGTGCGGCAGATGGGTATCCCGGAACCGCGTATTGCCGTGGCCGGGTTGAATCCCCACTCCGGCGAGGGTGGCCTGTTCGGTGATGAAGAGACGAAGTACATTTTGCCGGCTATCGAGGAAGCCCGCCGGCAGGGAATAAATATTACCGGGCCGTTACCGCCCGATTCGGTCTTCCTCCGGACGCTGCAGGGGCAGTTTGACGCCGCCATCGCCCAGTACCACGACCAGGGGCACATCGCCATCAAGATGCTGGGTATTACGGACGCGGTGAATATCACCCTCGGCCTGCCCATCATCAGGACATCGGTAGACCACGGCACCAATTTCGGCAAGGCAGGCAAAGGCACCGCCGACCCGACCAGCCTGACACTGGCCATCAAACTGGCCGGCGTGATGTGCCGGAACCGGGAACAGACCAATCGTTAATCGTAGCAAGGTTGCGGGCAGGATGCGTATCGTTTTATTTGGCCAGGCCGCCTTTGGTGAGAAGACTCTCCAGGCGCTGGTTGACAGCGGGGAAGAAGTCGTTGGCACCTATACCCCTCCCGACATTTCCGGGAGAACCGATCCGCTGAAAACGCTGGCCGACCGGCTGAGGATACCGGTCTTTCAGCCGGGGAGAATGCGCGCCCCGGCGGTCTATGACGAATACACCGGCTTAAAACCTGACCTGAATGTGATGGCTTTCGTCACCGACATCATGCCCGAATCCATTTTGAACCATCCCGGGTACGGGACGATAATGTACCATCCCTCCCTGCTCCCCCGGCACCGCGGCGGCAGCGCCATAAACTGGGCGGTGATCTCAGGCGATAAAAAGACGGGTGTTACCATCCTCTGGCCGGATAAAGGACTGGATACCGGGCCTGTCCTGCTGCAGAAAGAGGTTGACATTTCGCCGGATGACACGGTAGGTTCGCTCTACTTCGACAAGCTGTTTCCCCAGGGGATTGCCGCTATTTTGGAAAGCGTCCGGCTGATTAAAGAAGGTGTCGCGCCACGGATTCCCCAGGACGAATCACTGGCCACCTATGAAGGACTCTGCACCGAAAAAGACGGCCTTATTGACTGGCGTCAGCCGGCCGGAAAAATTTACAACCTTATCCGGGGCACTAATCCCCAGCCGGGAGCAACCACTGCCACCGGCGGGCAGAAGTTCAAGGTCTTCGATGCGGCCATTATTCCCGGCGACACCGGTGGCGCGGCCGGGGAAATCGTCGATATTACCGGAGACGGATTTGTGGTGGCGGCGACCGGTGGGGCGATAATAATAAAAAGAGTACAGGTAAAAGGCAGCCCCAAGACGGGGGCGGCCGAATTTGCCGCCCGGACGGGATTAAAAAAAGGTATCCGGCTGGGCAGTTGAGTTTGCCACTGTTTCCGGCCAGGGGGTATAATGACGCCGGTAATGAAAGATTACCCTCTCATCAACCCGGTTCACGGAACAATCCGGGGCTAACTCTTAAGCCGGAAAAATAAAACTGAAACCGGGGGGCAACCATGCGGAAAGTTATGATAACGGCGGCGCTGACCGGCGGGACTAACCGCCGGGAGGAAAATCCTGATTTACCCGAGCAGCCGGCGGAGATAATCGCCCAGGCGGTGCAATGCCGCCAGGCGGGAGCTTCTATTGTGCACGTACACGCCCGCGATAAAAATGGCCGGGCCACCATGGACCCGGACGTTTTCCGTGAAATACACGACGGCATCAGGAAGGCGACCGACCTGATTGTGGAACTGACTACCGGGGGCGGGCCGAAACTGACCATGGAAGAGAGAATCAGCTCACTCTCCCTCAAGCCTGAAATGTCCTCTCTGAACACTTTTATGATAATAATGCGGGAAGGCGGCCAGGAACTGCCCCTGATTTTCCCCAGGTCCGAGATAGAACACCACGCCCGGCGTGCCCGGGAGATGGGCGTCAAGCCGGATATGGCGGTGCTTAATTTCAGCTGCCTGGAGGAAATCGAAAACCTCATCGAAAAAGGCCTGGTGGAAAAGCCCTATTTTCTGACCGTGGGATTGAATATGCCCGCTCAGGGCGTCCTGAAAGGAACACCGGAAAACCTGATGGACCTGGTGAAGAGATTTCCGGAAGGGGCTCTCTTTACGGTCACCGCCGCCGGCGAAGCCCAGTTGCCGCTGACGGCGATGTCGATGCTGCTCGGCGGACATGCCCGTGTCGGAATGGAAGACTGCCTTGACTATCTTCCGGGGCGTCCGGCGTCCGGTAATGCGGAACTGGTGGCACGGACGGCGCGTATCGCCGGCGAACTTAACCTGGCCGTGGCCACTCCGGATGAGGCGCGGGAAATCCTGCACCTCGGCTGATACGTCTGTGAAATGATAAGGAGTTATTATGGAGAATAATGACCGGCCGTTAATCGCGGTGACTCTGGGAGACATTACCGGAATCGGCCCCGAAATACTGGTAAAAGTAATCGTCGAAGGGCCGCCGGTAAACTGCCGCCTGCTGGCGCTCGGTGACGCCGGGGTACTGCGCGCCAGCTATGAGGCGCTGAATGTCAGTTTTGATTTGCCGGTATTTTCGGATATCGGGGAAGCGGCCGCCAGCCGGGCTCCGGTGGCTGTCCTGGATACCGGCCAGGGCGGCCGGGAACTGCTGGCTCTGGGGCGTCCCCACCCGGAAGCGGGGGAGATGGCGGCGGTGGCGCTGGTCAGGGGAGTAAAGCTGGCGGCGGAAAACCGGGTGGCCGGGCTTGTTTTCGGGCCGTTGGTAAAGGAATCACTGCAGATAGGCCCGAAAATATACCATGACGAAAGCGAAATCATGAGGGAGGCGCTGCAGGCTCCGGCGTTGAAAGCGGTGGCTCTCGCCGGTGAAGTCTTTCGGGTCACAATCGCCGAGCATGTTCCCTTACGGCAAGTGGCTGACCTTATCACCCGGGAAAGTGTCCTGGACGCCATCGAACTTCTTCAGGACGCGCTGGTTTCCTTCGGCATTAAATCACCACGCCTGGCGGTGGCTGCCCTGAACCCGCACGCCGGGGAAGGCGGCATGGTGGGGCGTGAAGAAATCGAGCAAATTACACCGGCTATCGAGCAGGCGCGGGCAAAGGGCTTTGACGTCTCCGGACCGGTCCCCGCCGATACCGTCTACCTGAAGGCATTTAAAGGCCAGTTTGACGGCGTGGTCAGCCTGTACCACGACCAGGCGAATATCGCCCTGAAAGCGGCCAGTTTCGGCGAGATTGTTATTCTCTTCGTGCGCTCGCCGGTTATTATTACTACCCCCAGTCACGGACCGGCTTACGGTAAAGCCGGTAAGGGTACCGCTGATCCCAAAAACCTGCGGGCGTCCATTGCGCTGGCGGCATCTCTTGCCGGGCGGAAAAAATAGCCGAAACGTTTTAAACTCACTACAGTCAAAAGGAGGATTGCCATGACCAAAGAAGCGATTACCGTATCCTGGGCGCTTCCCGGAATACCTTATTCGGCGGGAATGAAAATCGGCGATTTTATTTTTGTTTCCGGACAGGTCGGCGCCACCGACAATAACGGCAAGATTATCGAAGGGATAGAAGCCCAGACGAGACAGGTCCTGGAGCGCCTGAAAGGCGTTCTGGAAGCGGGTGGAGCCTCCCTGGATGATGTCGTCAAGACCACCGTCTTTATCACCAATGCGGCTGATTTCACCAGAATGAACGAAGTATACGCGGGCTATTTCCCGGTTAATCCGCCGGCTCGCTCCACCGTGGTCGTCAGTCTGGCGAAGCCGGAGATGCTGGTTGAAATCGAATGTATTGCCTGTCAACCGTAGAACTGCGGCTGAGCCTCCGGTTAGCCGGAACAGGTTGTCCCGGAAATGGTAAACCGTGTATTTTGCATTCTTTGTCCTTGACGGAGAATGCAAAACGCAGCGGGCGATGCCGCCGGGTTTCGCCGGTGCGGATATAACAGCGGCGTCAGACCACCTGCCGGCGGGATGATTCCTTAAGCCGGTTAACCTTGTCTCACGCCTCCGGAAATGTTAGACTGGACAAGGTCAAATCCCTCACCCGGAAAAAGTGCTGACCGTTTCTTGTTTCCCTGGAATTGCGAGGCCAAGTTCAGATAAAGATGCGTTTGCCGATAAAATCTCCCCCCATTTTCTACGGCTGGTGGATTGTTGGTGCCTGCTTCCTGATTGCGCTCTACACCATCGGAGTTGTCTTTTACGGATTCACGGCTGTCTTTGAGCCGGTGGTCCATGAATTTGGCTGGAGCTACGCGCAGGTTTCCCTGGCTTCTTCGATACGCGGTCTGGAAGCGGGTCTGCTGGCCCCGGTGGTTGGTATGCTCATCGACCGCTGGGGGCCGCGCAAGCTGATATTCGGTGGCGTGATCTTCACCGGAATGGGTTTAATAGTCTTCAGCCAGATGACGTCACTGCTCATGTTCTACGTGGCGTCCGTTTTAATGGCGATAGGCCTGAGCAGTTCCGGACTTTCGGTGATGATGACGGCGGTGACTCACTGGTTCCGGAAAAAAGCCGG
This sequence comes from uncultured bacterium, assembly GCA_965369965.1. Taxonomy (GTDB): domain Bacteria; phylum Chloroflexota; class Dehalococcoidia; order Dehalococcoidales; family RBG-16-60-22; genus JACZSH01. The sequence goes on from CBDUSH010000009.1 coordinate 20,184, forward strand.
TCTGGCCATTGGAATTATGGTCAGCGGCTTCGGCGCCAGCGGCCTGGTTGTGCCGGTGGTCGTCGGGCTGGTAGACACTTATGAATGGCGCACCGCGATGCTGGTACTGGCTCTGGGAATATTCATCATCGGTCTGCCGTTGTCACTGGTCATCCGGCATAAACCGGAGCAGTACGGATACTTCCCGGACGGGATAAAACCGGATACCAGCCGGGATGACGCCGGGGCGCCGGTGGTCACTGCCAGGACCGAATCATCCACCGGCCTGAGAAAAGCGATGAGAAGCCGGGTATTCTGGTTTATCATACTGGCGTTGACGCCTCAGTTTATCGTGGTTACCGCGGTGGTGACCCATGTTATGCCCTACCTGAGCAGTCTTGACATACCCCGGTCAATCTCCGGCCTGGCGGCAACGGCCATACCGCTGCTCAGTATCGGCGGCCGGTTTGGCTTTGGCTGGCTGACTGACCGGTTCGACGCCGGTAAACTGATGATGGTCGCCTTGATTTCGCTGGCATTGGGACTGGTCTGTTTTGAGTTCGTCACCACCGGGTGGACGTGGCTGCTGGTGCCGGCCCTGACCTTTTTTGGTATCGGTTACGGGGGCAACATTACCCTGCTCGGCATCGTGGTGGCACGTTATTTCGGCAGGGGCAACTTCGGCTCCATTCTCGGCTGGATATGGGGAATACTGCTGGTGGGGAATGTCGCCGGGCCTCCGGTGGCCGGCTGGGTATTTGATACTTACGGCAGCTATCAATGGGTCTGGCTGGGCTTCGCGGCAATAGTGGTGGCGGGCGCCGTGGTCATATCCAATATTCCCAGGCCCCGGGACCGGAAAACGGTTTGAGCCACCCGGATGCTGAAGAATTAAGTTGACCGGGCAAAATCCAGAATATTCAGCCGCAGCCGTTCGGCGCCGTTCCACCGGTCGATTTCCAGGTTATAGACGATATCGATGGGCGAGGTTATCTCGGCAATATAACTGCCCAGCCTGAAGGCGACCCCGTCCCAGACACTGCCGCCCTGCCTCAGTTGCAGCCTCAAGTGCTCGGCGCTGTTACCCATGGTACGGCAGCGGGTAACTTCTACCCGCCGGCTCAGAAAAGTAGGCAGCGGATTACCCTTACCGAACGGAGCCAGCAGTTGCGTCATCTGGAAAATATCCCCACCCAGGTCAGGTAAAGTAACCGCGGCGTCAATATCCAGGCGGCGGCGGAGGTCGGCTCCGGCCAGTTGCTCATCGGCCAGCCGGCGCAGTGTCTGTTGTAAGCCGGTCAGGTTCCGGGTGGGCAGGCTGAATCCGGCCGCCTGCGCGTGTCCGCCGAACTGGGATAGCAGGTGACGGCACTCTGTCAGCGCGGCGATGATGTTAAACTCCGGGATACTGCGGCAGCTCCCGATGGTCGTTTTCTCGCCCGTCCGGGTGATAATTACCGGTCGATAAAATTCCTCGGACAGTTTGCCCGCCACCAGTCCGGCAATTCCCAGCGGGTAATCATGGTCCCCGGCGCTGAGCAGTGACGAAACTCCCTCGGCCAGTATCTGTTCCCGGGCCCTGACCAAAAAGGTGCCGGTTAATTTTTGCCGTTCCGTGTTCTTCCGGTCGAGCCACACCGCCAGTTCATCGGCTTCCCGGGGAGAGTCGGTCATGAGCAGCTTATAGCCGGAGATGGCGTGTTCGAGCCGGCCGGCCGCATTCAGGCGGGGGGCGATTGTCCAGGATATATTTTCGGCGCTGATACTGCCCGGACTTAAACCGGCCTGAGTTATCATGGCGTTCAGGCCGAGGCGCGGAGAGGCGTTTATCTGCCGCAAGCCTTCTTTAACCAGGTACCGGTTTTCTCCCAGCAGCGGTGACAGGTCGGCGATGGTACCCAGCGCCACCAGGTCCATCAGTCCCGCCAGGTGTTCTTCCTTATCGAGGTTCCGGAGCAGGGCCTGGAGCAGTTTCAGGGCGACGCCGACTCCCGCCAGCTCCCGGAAAGGATAGCTTGAATCGGGCATTTTGGGATTAACGATAGCCACCGCGGGGGGTATTTCCGGGAGGGGAGTATGGTGGTCGGTAACGATAACATCGAGGCCCATTCTGGCGGCGTCTTTGATTTCGGTGGAGCCGGTGATGCCGCAGTCAACCGTAATCACCAGGCTGACACCCTGCCGGGAAAGCCCCTCCAGAGCGGCTTTTTTCAGCCCGTAACCTTCCGTCAGGCGATGAGGTATGTAAGGAATAGCCTGACTGCCCAGCCGGGATAACCCTTCGACGAGCAGGGCGGTGGCGCTGATGCCGTCGGCGTCAAAGTCACCGTAGACGGCAATCTTTTCGCCGGATAATAACGCCCGGTAAATACGGGTTACCGCCGGAGCTATCCCGGGCAGGAGAAAAGGGTCACCGGACTGGCTCTCATCACCGGCGATAAAGGACGGCCACTGGGATGGTTCGGTGAGGCCGCGATTGTAAAGCAGCTGAATAATAAGTGGTGGGAAATCCGGATGGTCGGTCAGGCGCTGGTCGGGAATCGGAGGCAGCAGATGCCAGCGACTGTGGTTCAAAATTAGTCTCCGGAATACTTTCCAAAGATGAGGACGGAATTATGCCCCCCGAAGCCGAAAGAGTTGGTCAGGGCGGCATTGACCTCAGTCCGGCGGGCGGTATTCGGCACGTAATCTAAATCACAGCCGGGGTCAGGGGTATTGAGGTTGATGGTGGGCGGGATAATACCGTTATTTATGACCATGAGACAGATGGCGGCTTCGATAGCGCCGGCAGCGCCGATAAGATGCCCCAGCATTGACTTGGTGGAGCTTATCGAGACCTTGTAGGCGTGATTGCCGAAGGCGGTCTTGATTGCCTTCGTCTCCATCAGGTCGTTCAACTGAGTCGAGGTGCCGTGGGCGTTGATATAGTTGATGTCGCTGGGGGCAAGCCCCGACTTTCTCAGGGCTATCTGCATGGCCCGCGCGGCACCCTCGCCGTTGGCCATCGGCTGGGTGACGTGATGAGAATCGGCGGTAGCGCCGTAGGACAGTACCTCACCAATTATAGTGGCGCCCCTCCGCCGGGCATGGTCAAGGTTCTCCAGGAGAAGAATCCCGGCCCCCTCGCTGATGACAAAACCGTTACGTTCGGCATCGAAAGGGCGGGACGCCAGCGTCGGCTGGTCATTTCTTGCGGAGAGAGCTTTAAGAGAACTGAAGGCGGTAATACCTATCGGGTTGATTATCGATTCGGTACCCCCGGCAATCATTATCTGGGTATCGCCATGTTTGATCATCTCACAGGCGGCGCCGATAGCGTCCGAGCCGCTGGAACAGGCTGACGTGGTGCAGAGGTTCGGCCCCTTCACCCCCAGCGCAATCGATACCTGGGCGGCGGCGATATCGGATATCATCATCGGCGCCAGGAACGGGCTTACCCTGTCCGGCCCTTTTTCCAGTAATATCTTAATCTGCTCGTAGAGTGTGGTCAGGCCGCCGATGCCGCTGCCGATGATGACACCAATCTGGTCGTTGTTGTCATGGTTGATTTCCAGTCCGGCGTGTTTCACTGCCTCGTAACTGGCGGCTACCGCCAGTTGGGCAAAACGGTCCATGTGCCGGGCATCCTTGCGGCTGATGTAGTCGGTGGGTTCAAACCCCTTTACTTCGCCGGCGAACTTTATTTCCAGGGGCCCGGCGTCAAAAAGGGTGATATAGTCGATGCCGGACCTGCCGGCAAGGAGGCTTTCCCAGGTACTTGCGGTATCCAGGCCGAGCGGACTCAGCATACCTATACCCGTGATGACAACCCGGGAATTAGCGGACTCGTTTATTGGACTCACCTCCGGTAAGGAAATTATCGGTTAGATATAACCAACTTTGTACCATAAATCCCGGCCTTTTGCAAACAGGGGTCCCGTTTTGACCCCGCGGGAACCGGAAAGTATAATGACTCCGGGGTATTCAAAAAGCACGGTGTTCCTCAGGTAACCGCTTTTCCTTTCTTGTATCGACGGCGGCAGGGTACCCGGATTTGTTTTTTTGAATCGGAGATGGAGAATGACAGAAAATAACCGTATTGCCTTCGGCAGCCTGGGCTGCAAGCTCAACCAGGCGGAAACAGAGGTTCTGGCCCGGCAGTTGGCAGCGGCCGGTTACGAACTGGTTTCAACGGTAGAGGAGGCGAATGTCTACGTCCTGAATACCTGTACGGTTACCCATATCGCCGACCGCAAATCCCGCCATTTACTGCGTCAGGCTTACCGCCGGAATCCGGATATCCGGACGGTGGCTATCGGCTGTTATGCCGAAGGGGCGCCATCGGATTTGACGGGAATTGACGGCGTGGCGATGGTGCTGGATAACGGGCAGAAACCGCAACTGCTGCGGCGACTTGAAGAGGCCGGGTGCCTGAGCCGCCCGCCGGCTCCGCCGGTAGCCCCCCCGGTAAATGGCCGCCGGGCGCGCGCTTTTGTCAAAGTCCAGGAAGGCTGTCGCGGCGCTTGCGCTTACTGCATCGTCCCGCTGGTACGGAAAAATGAAAACAGCCTGGCCGATACCGGGATTATCCGCGATATTAAGCAACTGGTGGCGGAAGGGGTCAAAGAAACGGTGCTGACCGGTACCGAAATCGGCCGGTACAATTACCGGGGGGTTAACCTGGCAGGCCTGGTCAGGCGCCTGCTGGCGGAGACAAGTATCGCCCGCTTACGGTTGTCCTCGCTCCAGCCGCCGGAGGTTTCGCCGGAGCTTATCGAATTATGGCGTGACCACAGACTATGCCCGCACTTCCACCTCTCTCTCCAGAGCGGCAGCGACGCCGTGCTCGGCCGGATGAGACGGGGCTATACTCGGCATGATTATCGGGAAGCGGTCTCCCTGGTTCGGGCTGCCCGGCCTGAGGCCGCCGTCACCACCGATATTATCGTCGGTTTTCCGGGTGAGACGGATGAAGAATTCCGGGAGAGCCTGGACTTTTGCCGCCGGATGGAGTTTTCCCGCATCCACGTCTTTGCTTACTCGCCGCGCCGGGGCACGGAGGCGGCGGGGATGCCGTGTCAGGTCGGCGCGTCGGTCAAGAAATGGCGGAGCCGGCAGATGCTGGCGCTGGCCGCGGAGTGCGCCGGCAGCTTCAACCGTAAATTCCTGGGTCGGACGCTGCCGGTCTTATGGGAAAAACGGGAAAAAGGGGATAAGCCTCTCTGGTCGGGACACACTGACAACTACATCAAGGTATACGCCGGAAGTGACCGGGATTTGACCGGTCAGATTATACCGGTGAGGCTGGAGAACCTCTGGAAGGACGGGGTGTGGGGGGAGTTAATCTGAACAAAGAGCTTTTAAGGTCAGGCGGTATATCATCATAGCTGTGATTAGAGTCAGGTAAT
>CBDUSH010000010.1:0-25457 GCA_965369965.1 uncultured bacterium
GTTTGATCGTTGTTCTTGCGGCTGTTCTGGCTGGCACCGGAATGCTGTGGGCGCAAAACCATCTGAGCATTGATAATACCACCACCTACAACTATGATCCCGTTGAAGAGCGGTGGGTTAAAACAGTCCAGGAAATACTCATTCCTGATAATCCGGACGGTTCGCGTCCTCCGGGACACCATACCATCGAAATCCACCTTGATGAGGATAACCCGGTAAAGTCGATACTGATAGAAGAAACGCTCATTATCGACGAGAGTGTCAGCGGTGGGCCCCTGCTGGAAATCAAGGGACACGATCCCAGCAGCGGCGGGGATGGGAAAATACATATAGGGACGTTGGCTTTTATTGAGGTAGACGCGGAAGAATTGGAGATAGACGCGGATGTGGTCCGGATTACCCTAGAGAACGTGGTCGCCGATGATGATGAACTGGACCTCGACCTGGACATTGTCAACGTGGTTCGCGTTGGCCGTGGTGCTTCCAGTACCTTGCTGTTGGGGATAAGCCGCATCAGCCTCATCGAGAAATTCGGGACAGCCGACGACGACCTGGAGCTAGAACGCCGGCGCCGTGGTATTACGAGGCGAGAAACCGGATTGAGAGTTGACCGCATCCGTATTCTCGGCCCTGACAGCGGTACCGCGTCGGTCGAAACGCTTATCGTGCTGCAGTCCAGCGTCTTTGGGAAAATAGAGGTGGATGATGTAAAAATTCAGGACCTGGTACTGGAGCATGTGTCCCTGGATAATTCCTTCTAAAAGTCTGTTACCGTACCTGAATGAATAATAAAGAGAATGAACATGTCATGATGAGTCGTATTTCAGCCAGAAGATTAAGGTTCGCCGCCCTGTTGCTCGCGCCAGTGATTGTGCTTTTAACATTGTGGCAATTCAATCCGTATGCTTTGTCCGGGTCTAATGGTGAGTTGCGCGTTATCGGTCACCTTAACATTGCCGCTGGAGAAGGCCATATTACCGATGTGTGGGCGCTGGCTACGAAGGACGGCCGAAGTTTTGCCTATCTGGGTAGTTTTGACAAACCCTTTTGCAGCGGTGCCATTACCGGCGTCTACGTCATCGACATCACGGATCCGGCCATTCCCCGGCAAGCCGGGTTTATCCCCTCACCATTAGGGACCCGGGTCAATGATGTCAAAGTGGAACGCCTCCAGACCTCTTTCTTTGAGGGCGACCTGCTGATCCATTCCACGGAGTTCTGCACCGGTGAAACGCAAGGACAGGCGGTCGATTCCAGCCCTGGTATTATTCTGTATGACGTCAGTGAGCCACTTTCTCCAAAGCAGCTGGCTTCAGACTTTTCCCTCGGTTTTGAGGTTCACAACACTTTCATCTATCAACAGGGTGAACATGCCTACGTGCTGGTGGTTCAGGATGGGGCACCACGGGATTTCCACATCGTGGATATTACCGACCCATTCCATCCGATGAAGGTTTCCGCCCGGGGATGGCCGGACTGGTTCGATCCTGATGCTCAACTGGCGCTCGGGCAGGCAGCCATCCCTCTACTGCATGACGTCTGGGTGCAAGCGTATCCTCCCAATCACCGTGTGCCTCAGTACGCCGGACGCACCATCGCCTACCTTAGTTACTGGGATGCCGGCCTGGTTTTACTCGATATTACCGATCCCGCTTCCCCGGTCTTTCTGGGTGATAGTGACTATCTTGACCCCGATCCCGTGAGCGGCGAGGCCCCGGAAGGAAACGCTCATGTTGCCGTGCCGACAACTGACGGTAATCTGGTTTTTTTGGGTGATGAGGATTTTTCACCGTCGCTCACCATTTTCACCGTTGATACCGGAGATTTTGCCGGCGATTATCGTGCCGTTGAAGGAAGTTTCACCAGACAGATAAGGGAACTGGATGGCCAGACCTTGACCGGACAGACGGTATACGTTGGCCTTGGTTGCAACCCGAAGGATGTGCCCGTCCCGCCACGGATGGCCGGCACCGAAACAAAGTTCATCGCCATTATTGAGCGCGGGACATGTCCTTTTGACCAGAAGATAAGTAATGTCGCTTCAGCAGGCTACGACGGCGCTATCATCTTTAATACTATTGAAGACGCGAGTCAGACTATTGTTATGTCAGGTGGGCCTGAAAAAGTTACGATACCCGCCCTGTCCGTCTCCCGCTTTACTGGCTTTGCTGTCCTAGGAATGTCCCCCGTCTCACCAGCGAATACCTTGTTGCCAGCACCAGGTACACTCGGCCAGCGTGTAACGGCACATATACGGTTTGACGGATGGGGTTACGGACGTGTTCTGGACGTTTCTGACCCGGCTAATATTGTGGAACTCGGCCAGTTTACCACCGCCAACGTAACCGCTCAGCCAATACCCTCCGGAGATCATACCATGCACAATGTTATCGTGGACGAACGCAGGGCTTACATCTCCTGGTACGCTGATGGCATTCGCGTAGTAGATTTCACCAATCCTCAGAAACCGCAAGAAATCGCCCATTTCGTGGACGAGGCTAATGGTTCAGACATGTGGGGCGTCTATCTCTTTAAGCATCCCAACGGGAAAAAGTACATTCTGGGCAGTGACCGCAGTACCGGACTGTGGATTTTGGAGACGCCTCGCTACCCGGTACTGCCATTAATGCAGTAGTAGCAGTTTGGTTTGCCTTGAGTCAGCGAATACTGCTCATAAACCTGGCAGTCAAAACAACTGCACGGCTGACTTGGATTGAGACCATCGCAGGTGGCGTTTCCTGCGCCACAGTACTGTCCGGGGATGTCCTCATGCACCAGCGGATTGTGAGATAGCGCCACCTCCAGCCCTGCTCTTTTTTCAACCACACACCGGCTCTTAGCCTGCACCTGACAATGCGGGCACAAGCATCTCCGGGCATTTTCCTGAGTGAAAGGTACCTCTGCTCTTCCGCTCATATCTTCCTCCCCTTGAGAAACTAAAAAGCTCCGAGCCTACTCTGTCCGTTACCCACCACCGCGGACCCGCATGACCGAAACGCATTGGTTATAGAGTTCCTTGAACGGCTGTACCAGCGACTTGCCGTCTTCCTCCTGGGCTAATTCTCTATTTCTCTCGTTCGGCAAAAAACCCCGTAATATAGCCAGGTTAACCAAGTCAGAATAGGATTTGAGGGCGAGCTTCTTCATCATATTGGCGCGATGAATTTCTACGGTACGCCGGCTGATGAATAATCGCTCACCAATCTGAGCGTTGGTGAGGCTTTTCTCAATTAACAGTTGCAGAATCTGGAGTTCTCTAGTGGTCAAGCGCTCAAGCGGATCATCCGTTTCACTGGTATTTTTTACTTTATTTGAGTATAGCCTGAAGGCTCTCTGGGCAAGCGCGCTGCATAAAAAACGCCGGCCCAAGGCTACCTCGTAAAGGGCGGTAACCAGTTCAGCAGCTGCCGCTTCTTTGAGGACATAGGCTTCGGCACCACACCGCAACGCTTCTGTTACGTAGACTTCATTACTGTACATGGATAGAATGACAATCTTAATACGGGGCAGTTTGCTCTTCAATCGTTGGATGAGGTCCAGTCCGCTGGTATCCGGCATGTTCAGGTCCAGCACCACTACATCCGGCTTCAATTCCTGCACCAGTCTGGAGGTTTCAATTCCGTTGCTAGCCTCGCCGACAACATGAAAAGAGGCTTCAGTCTCGATAAGGTGACGGATTCCCTTTCTCACCAGTTCATGGTCATCCGCCAGTAATATGTTTGTCATCTCAATTTCTCCCGTCCGCCTTATCCGATGGCACTCTTAGATAATTTGAAAGACCTAGTCACCACTATAGAGTATTTACCATCAAATAGTTATAAAACTTGGGAGTAAATAGTTGCAAATGTATTACATTTAGGCTCACCACAGAGCAGCCGAAGCGCCCGTGAATATCATGTCTTGCCCAGGCAAATCACCGCTATATACAGCTAGAGAAGCTATCTGTGGGTTTCATCAGATTCACAGCAGACATAAATTTATTCGCGGGGAGCCTCGGTTTGGACGTGGCCGGAACAGAGTACCGGTTAGCGACTTGAGGGGCTTACCGGGTTTGATTGGGTTGCTTTATCCTCTTCCACAAATACCAGCAACTGCTGAAGAGTTACCTCATATCCTTCGTAATGCTGAGCATTAAAGCGTGGCTCACCCCAGTCAAAGGCGATGCGCAAACCGGCTATATTTGCCAGCAGCCAGATGTGGTCAGACTCCAGATAACTTTCGCCGTTCTTTTTCAAACTTCCCAGTATGGGTGTGCTTTTTATTCCCAGGGTAGAGAGACGCTCCATCATGAGAAGGGTGCCATCATCGCAGTCGAATTCAGGAGATGGTTGAGGCATGTCAAAGTAGAACCTTTGCATCATCAGGGAAGACAACGTTATGAAAATCACGCTTACTGTAAAAAGCGTGACCAGCAGGTAAAATCTATACCGGGAGGCCCAGTCTTTAAGGCAGCCAGGCACTTTGCCAATACGTATCAATACTTAATCTTTCTTAGGTAACCACACTTATATGGCTATGTTAGGTTAATTCCTCCTTATCTGTCAAGATTAAAATAGCAGAGGCAGGGTTGCCAGATGCTGACTTCAAAGCGGTGGTATCATGTCTCTTGGCAGGTAAGTATGTAAGGTGTAAAATATGGAAAGGTTGGATTGACCGGAGGACAGTAATATGGATGTCCGAGTGCTCACCCAGGTGAATTTCTTCCTTCAGATAACGCTGATGGGAATGTTGGTTTTCGCCATTTATCTGGCCCGCAATAAGAAGCTTACCAGGCACTGCACGGTAATGAGAGTAACCGTACCCGTTCAAATTGCGTCGATAGCCGTGGTAATGCTGCCTTCTTTTCTGGGATACGTGACCAGCGGGGTGCCGGTGACCTTGTTCTATATCGAGATGGTTTCTCACGGTGTGCTGGGAGTAAGCGTGGTGGTCATATGGATTTATGTTAACCTGGCTCAAGCAGGCCTGATAAGAGTCCGGCGGCGTCTTCTGGTTCCGATGCGGTTAGCCTTTGGCTTGTGGCTGGTTAGTTTTGCTATCGGCATGCACATGTACTTCACATTATGGCTGTAGAGCAAACTCATTGTATTAAAATACTCAACTGACGCCGAGTTGTAACCCCGGATAGTCCTCAGCAGTAACTTTACCCTTTTACTGTGTGCCCCGAGTGATGACTCCACCGTCTATGCTGCTACCCGGTTGGAGAAAGGCTGGCGGCTGACTTACCGGAATGAAGTGCCGGCAGTGGTGCCGTGTTCTCAGGTGGGACGAATGGCTCACAGGACGTCAGGCCAGCCAGCAGGTTTCTCTGCGTGATATTCGCCACTATACTATCTTTGGCGCAAAGAGGTGGCAAAAGCGAGGTTATTTAAAGGTCGAGAACAGAAAGCTAAGCGTCGTAGCTGAGTCGGACAGAATTATGGTGTTGTTACTTCTGCCCAGCGGTTTACCTATGAAATCAGGTTGAAAACGGACAGCGGTTAATGTATCAGCGAAATGCAGGCATTGTTTTTCACGGCACAACCTTGAATATTTTTCCCGTATTGCCAGCCGGTCCGGGGGTATCCGCAGTGAGTACGTATAGTTCCCCGTTGATATCTTGTCCAAAGGAGCGCAGAAAAGTATTGATGCGTCCGTTTTCGGTCGTGTTGATGGACAGTTCCTCAAACGGCCAGTTTGCTCCAGATACAGGCGGTCGTCTGGCTATAAATAATCGGCCATCAGGCGCATTTCGAGATACAGTGAAATCCCCGAAAACATAGGCACCCTGTAAGAGCGGTACGGCGTTGCCACGGTAAATAAAGCCGCCGATAACCGCAGTACCCGCCCCGTTGTTTCTGGAGTTCCGGTAGGCAATGATGGGGTTTGTCAGGAAGTCGCCGCTGATACTTACGTCCGGGCATTGTTCGTCTGGTTGACCCGCCTTAGACGGATCAAAACACCCAGCTCCTTCCCTGATATTCCAGCCAAAATTATCACCCCCGGTGACGATATTAACTTCCTCCCACAACTGCTGCCCGACATCTCCGACGAACAGTTCATGGCTGCCGCCAATGTCGAAAGAGATGCGAAAGGGGTTACGCAAACCATAAGCGAATATTTCATCCTGCCCGTCCTTACCAACGAAAGGGTTATCCGGCGGGATACCATAAGGCTCAGCCCCATCAACATCAATACGCAGGATGCTCCCCAGCAGGGTGGAAGTATCTTGCCCGTTGCCCATTGGTGGATGGCCGGTGCCGGTATCATTAGCGCGGCCGCCATCGCCGAGTGCAACATAGAGATATCCGTCCGGTCCGAAGGTGATCTGCCCGGCATTGTGGTTAGCCTGAGGCTCATCAACTGCCAGAATAATCCTCTCTGACTCAGGGTCAGCCTTGTCGGGGTCGGTGAGAGATAATCTGAATTCAGAGATATGACTGGTGTGGTCCCAGTTTTGCGGACTCTCGGAACGCAGTGGCGCACTGTAGTAGACAAATAACCTTCCGTTTGTGGCGAAAGCTGGATGAAAGGCCAGTCCGAGCAGGCCCCGTTCGTCAAAGTCCGTATTCAGGCGTACCATCCGCGGGCGAAGGTCAAGAAAGGAGGTCTCCATAACCTTACCATCAGCGGCCATGACCCAGATTATACCCACCTGGTCCACCACGAACATACGTCCTGTTTTATCAGGAGCTGATATCAACCCGACCGGCGAAACAAATCCATCGGCTACCAGCTCCAAACCCACGGACTGCTGCTTTTCCGTCTCCTGCCCCCTGGTCCCCAGCAGTACACCTATCAATAATGCTATCGCACCGAAAGCTATCGACAGCATTAGCACATTATTTTTCTTCATGATTCGAGTTTCCCTTCAAACAAGGTAACCTCTCATTGCTAACATCGTATTTCCCGGAATATTTGCTTGCGTATCTTCAATACGGACTATAATCATTTCCTGAGATTTTCGGACTGGTAAACGATGCGTCATTCCGAATTTAGCATGGCTTGTACCGGGGCAACATCCGTTAGTCTACTTAGTTGGATATAGTTATCACCCTGATTTCTTCTTTTAATAATTAAGAGAGCCTGTGTCGGGCTCTCTTTTCTTAATAATTCTGTGAGAGTGTGAACAATCCGCCTGCTTTAAACTCACAGGCGGACACTCGTCTAGGCCGGGGTTCAATGTAAACAGACCTTACTCCAGTGGCAATTCATGAATGAGAGTGGTCATGCCTCCAGCCCGGCGGGAAAAGACAGGGCGCTGCCTGTCCACACAAGGCCCATACGGGTAGCAGGCGTCCGGAGACGGTACTAGGTAACCAATATATGACTTGTTAAGTACCATTACTGATATTCAAGACTATGACAAAGTTAGTATTCTGTGCTATCAGGAGTCTCAAAAGCCGTTCATCAACCGAACCCTTTACAGGTCTATAGCCGGTGGTCAGAGGCGAAGGGCTAATTGGTAAACCAAATTGCGTGGGAGAAACCGGGTGCAACGTTTGAGGTCCTATATAGGAGATGTTTCATGATGAAATGGTTTACCTCTAAGAAGAAAGGGCTTTTGTTACTTCTTGCCGTGTTCCTGCTGGCTATTGGCGGTTGCGGGAAACCACCGCCAACGGGCCCGGCGGCACCGCCGCTGCCACCTCCTGCCGGAGCGACATCAGTGCAGCTCACTGCGCAGGGTATCTCTTTTGACAAGAGTGTTATCACGGTGCCGGCGGGAGCCCTTGTCACCCTGGTCTTTACCAACAATGAAGATCCGGTAATCTTCCATAATGTGGCAATCTACAAAAGCAACGAGACGATCGAATCCATCATGGTGGGTGAGTTCATCTCAGGCGGGAAGAAGGCAACTTATCAATTTACAGCACCTAGTACTCCCGGTATTTACTATTTACGGTGCGATGCTCACCCGCTCGCGATGATTGGTGAGTTCGTCGTTCAGTGATAGCTGGCGGGCAGTCGACATCGGCCGGATTTAGCAGGCAAACGACGTAACCGGCAGTACAAAATATCTTGGATTGAAGGGCGTATGAACAAACAAGATAAGCGGGAAATAAAAAAGAGCACCGGAGCGGACGCTGAGGGTAGTCGTCCTGAAAAACTGGCTGAGGAGGCAATGCGGGAAAAGGATTCGATTTCCAGGAGGATCCTGGAGATTGAAGAGCATGACCGGAAACTGATAAGGCATGAGCTTTATGAGGTCATAGGTCAATCTCTAGCCGTTCTCAAGCTTTCCATTCATCGTGTCAGGCTATCATTGGTCGATGGAATTCAGTCCGCCTCCGCCGAGACGGAGGCTCTTGCCGACGGTATGATAGAGCAACTGCGAATAATAGCCGACACCTTGCTGCCAAGCACGCTGGATGATTTCGGCCTGCTCAAGGCACTGGAGGATTTGTTCCAGAAGTACACTGACTCCACAGATATAAAAATCAATTTCCATAATGAGGGACTTGAGCGGAGTATGCCAGTTGAAATAGAAGCAATGATATACCGCATCATCCGTGAAACTCTGCTCAACGTTGTCAGTCAGGCACAGGTGAGCGAAATTTACATCGGCGCGCGGATAAAAGACAACATGGCCAGCCTGAACATAGCCGTGGCGGGCGATGGGTTTAACGCATTCAGGGATGACAGCGGCCAAACTATTATGAGAGAGCGAGTTTTATTGCTGGGCGGGAACCTTTCTATTGAAACGCTTCCGGACATGATACGCTTATCGTCTGAATTGCCGATAGCCGACAATTATCATGAGCCAGATGTAATTCACGGGCAGTCGATTACTTCATAAGCCGTAACGGCACACCAGAGATGAGATCGAAAGGTATCGTAGCCAAGAAACCAGGGCTGCTAAGCTCCTTCCTCACTCTGAATTGTATCCTTTTCTTCAGTACGGCAAACTTGAGTCTACTCTCGGAGGCTGTAAAGCATGGACTTTCCCCGGGCAAGTGGAATCTTGTTGCACCCAATTTCACTCCCTGGTCCATTCGGAATCGGTGACTTGGGAAGCCAGGCCTACCGTTTTGTCGATTTTTTGGCAACCACCGGGCAACACCTGCTGCAGATATTACCACTGGGTCCCCTTGGCTATGGCAATTCTCCTTACCAGTGTCTTTCGGCCATTGCCGGCAATCCATTGCTTATTAACCCGGAAGTATTGGTCGAGGAGGGATTATTGAAACCGACCGATTTAGAGAGTATCCTCGCGTTTCCCCAAGATCGTGTTGATTATGAAACCGTGAAGCAGTTTAAGAAACATATACTGAAAACATCATTCACGGTATTCCAGAAAATAAAAAAAGGCCAGCGGGAACCGTTTGAGATCTTCTGCGAGGACAATAGAGCATGGCTGGACGTCTACGCGATGTTTATGTCTTTAAGGGAAGCACACGGTTTCAGGGCGTGGAATACCTGGGAACCCGGTATAAGGAAACGGCAGCCGAAAGTTCTTGAGGTGTGGGAGAGGAAACTTCAAAACGAAATCCTGTTCCACAAATATCAGCAATATCAGTTCTTCAAGCAATGGCATAAACTCAAGAAGTATTGCAATGATCTTGAGATCAAGTTAATAGGTGACATTCCAATGTTTGTTTCAATTGATAGTGACACCGTCTGGTCACACCCTGACGCATTTTATCTGGACAGTGAAGGTATCCCAACGGCGGTGGGCGGTGTACCTCCGGACTACTTCAGTAAAACGGGGCAACTCTGGGGAAGCCCTCTATACCGCTGGGAGATAATGGAGCAAGATGGTTACGCCTGGTGGGCCGAACGTTTCGAGGCAATTCTTCGCTTGGTTGACATCGTCAGGCTTGATCATTTTCGCGGCTTCGAGAGCTATTGGGAAGTCGCGGCAGATTGTAAGACATCCATGAAGGGACAGTGGATTCCCGGTCCTGGGGCCGAATTATTTGAACATGTTAGAAAAAGGCTGGGAGCCTTTCCTGTCATCGCTGAAGATCTGGGAAATATCACGCCGGAGGTAGATAATCTCAGGGATAAACTAGAGTTTCGCGGGACAAGAGTTCTTCAGTTTGCCTTTGGTGCTAATGGCAGCAGTCGCCACAAACCGCACAATTACCCGCGAAATTGTGTGGCTTACACTGGTACCCACGATAACAACACCGCCGTGGGCTGGTTTAGCGAGCTTAAGAAAACGGAAGCGTGTGAAGCTTTACGTTATATGGGCAGCAATGGACGTGAGGTCAACTGGGACCTCATCCGCCTGGCCATGATGTCTTGCGCTGATACAGTCATTATTCCACTGCAAGACGTACTGGGACTTGGCGGCGAAGCTAGAATGAACCGCCCGGGTACTGTGACGGGAAACTGGCGCTGGCGTTTTACCCCCGATATGCTAACCGATAATATTAAAATTCGGCTCAAAGAACTTACCGAGCTTTACGAAAGATGAGTTGTGGAGTAAAACCGCACGTATTAAGAAGATATGTCACTGGTGGATGGCATTTTTCGATACCGTGCGCAAATTACCATTATTAGATTAAGTGAGGTTACTCCGATTATTATGTTTCGGACCTTTTCTAATTTCCCGATTGCAACTAGATTACCCTTTAAGTTGAGGCGACTTGGCGAAATGGCCTATAACCTCTGGTGGAGTTAGGCTCCCGACGCGATGTAAATCGGGGGAAACAATTTTAACGCTTAATTTTCAACCAACAACCGGCGGTAAACCCTGATTAGTTTCACGGCTGCTTTTTTCCAGGTTAGCTTCTTTACCTCCTTAATACCTTCCTCGACTAGCTCATCGGCTAGAGAATCGCTATTATTAACCACGGCGAGAATCGCGGTCGAAATAGCATCTATATCCCAATAATCCACTTGAAGACAATGCTTCACTACTTCAGTAACTCCAGCATGTTTGGGAACAATAACCGGGACTCCCCGACTCATCGCTTCAAGCGCCACTAAACCAAAAGGCTCAGATACGGAAGTCATCACGCAGGTTTTTGCCAGGTTGTAAACACGGTTAAGTTCAAACCGGGACAAGAATCCGGCGAAGAACATACGATTCTCAATATGCATTTCTTTAGCCATTTTCTCAAGCTGACTTCGTTCTTCTCCATCCCCTGCTATCAGAAAACGAATGTCAGGTGCCTTTTGAAGGACCCTTTCCGCAGCCAGCAAGAAGTAACGGGGGCCTTTCTGGGCGGTTAGCCGGCCTACAAATAGAACTGTTTTCGGTCGCCGTCCGCCATCATCAAGGCTAACCGGGAGGCGATAATATTCATCTCCCGCGTTGTGAATCACCTTCACCTTACGAGGGTCTATCGGGTAATTCTCACAGATTTTTTGTTTGGTGTATCTGCTAACCGCGATTACGCTGTCAGCAGCCAGAAGTCCTTCTCTCTCGAGTTCACATATCTCAGGGTCAGGATTTGCCGGATTGCGGTCTTGCTCAATAGAGTGAATATGGGCGAGCAGCGGTTTTTGCTCTGTTTTTTTTTAATAGTACGCCAGCCCTAAAACTCACCCAGTCGTGAGCATGGATTATCTCAAAGGCTTGCTTCCGCCCGATTTGTCCAACACTTTGAGCGAATCTCTCTATTTCGCAGATGATGTGCTTTCCGTAAAGGTTACTTTCATAACTGGAGGTATAAGGTGATAGCCGATTCCCAGCACGACCCGCTTCAACGGTACCCAGGGCAGAAATGATATTTAGCGAGTCATTTCCCTCACCGGACGCGGCATGAGGAACCACAAATGAGACATCGACTCCTTCCTGCCGCAGTGCTCTGAATATGCCCTGACAGGCTGGCCCCAAGCCACCACTGATCAGTGGCGGCAGTTCCCACCCCAGCATTAGAACTCTCATACCTGTATTACACTTCGCCAGCCTTTAAGACCATTCTAAGCCAATCATCCGGCTCCTGCAAGGAACTACCCTAAGGGTATTGCGAGATTGCATATATTTGTCGCCAAGTATGATACACTTTTAAGAGGTTCATTTATTTATGTTCTGACACTCCGCATAATTATGGTGGAGAAAAGCCGTGATATACTGGGCGCCACTGCTTCATTTCTACCAGCCGCCAACACAGTTGGATTGGGTGCTGGACAAGATCTGTGGTGAATCATACAGACCGTTAATCAAGGTTTTTCGCGAAATTTCCTCAGCAAAGGTAACGGTTAATATCAGCGCAGTATTAACCGAGCTTCTCTGGGAACACGGAAAAAGAGACGTCCCCAGATGGTTAGCCAGACTAGCTGAAAACGAGCAGCTAGAGTTCACCGGTTCGGGAAAGTATCACCCCATTTTCCCGCTTATTTCTCAGCGCGAAATGAACAGGCAGATAAACCTGAATTTCCAAACCAACCGGCGCTTGCTCGGTCAAAACTTCTCCCCATCTGGTTTCTTCCCGCCTGAGATGTGCTACAGCCGGGAAATTGTTAAGCCAATCATCGAGTCCGGACACAAGTGGATTATCCTCAGTGGAGTGGCCTGCCCGACAAAAGAGTGGCCGATGGACGTTATTCATGAGATAGTTATTGATGGCGAAAGAATAGCCGTTTTTTTCCGCGATGACATATTGAGCAATAAAATAAGCTTTCAAGGAGTAAATGCGGCTGGTTTTTTGGATCATCTGGAACAACTGCGCGGAGGGCGTAAAGACATCTACGTGATTACGGCCTTGGATGCCGAGACCTTTGGCCATCACATAAAAGATTGGGAACAGTTGTTTTTAGAGGAGGTATATCAGAGTTTAGAGATAGAAAAGCCTTCAGGCAAAGGCGTCAAACAGTCGCAGCTTCTCGCCAAGGAGCATCGGGATATTCTCCGCCTGCGGGAAAAAGTGGAAGCAAGAGACATCGAGGTAGTTACCATCAGCCAACTTCTAAGTCTATTTCCAAGGGGTTCCTCAATTGAGCCAAAGCCATCGTCATGGAGTACCACTGGTGAAGATATCGCCGCAGGAAATCCCTACCCTTTGTGGTCCGACCCGGATAACCAGATTCATCAGCTCCAATGGGAACATATCAATATCGGCATTAACATGGTCAATAAGGCGATAGAACTCGCTGACAACGATACCAGCAAGCTCTACGTATATCTAGCCCGAGGGCTTCTGGACAGAGCCCTGCACAGTGACCAATTCTGGTGGGCATCAAAAAGGCCAATGTGGGATATTAACTTGATAGCCAGAGGTCTCATGCAGCAAGCTGAAGTAATGCTCAACGCTTACAAATCGATAAAGACCAGTGGCGGCAGTGATGAGGATAAAACAGAGTATGGTTATCGGGAAATTACTGCCCGCTACCTAAGAAACAAAATACTCGACCAGCTTTTCCAGCAGTAAAAGAGTTAACTCAACCAGGTGACGGTGTAGCTGGTTACCCGCAGCATCTGACCGACTAACTGGATCTGCTATCTGATGTTCTCTCATTTTCCAAGTTTACGCAGTAATTAAAGCCTTGACTGCCTTAAATGCCCGGCAGGGCGAATACAATTTAGGTCATCAGACAATTCCAGGTTTAACTAGAAAAAATACGTAGTTGCGCTAAAAGTAAATAAGTACCCTTACTTACAGCGCTGTCCGGCGAATTATTTTATTCTTAAGTGAGCAAGGTTTATCCCTATAAGGCGTCCCCAACATGTCTAGTACTTCTATCTTGCCGGTTTTTGTGGTTGAACCTGTGCTCCCACCGAAGCGCTGAAGTTGCTTTACACCGGAAGCAGGTTACCAAGAATCTGACCCACAAGTTCGACTACCAGGTCAGTATTCAGGGAACTCCGACGGCATCCGGGGCTATCCCTAAATATGAGTGCGATTTTTTTAATATAAGAATATTACTCCGGGAAGATAATATTACTGCCACATGAAGCGAAAGACGTGATTGGGAGTATATTGAATGGCAAACCATGTGTCAATATATACGGTCGTGCATCAGCCCAGGCGTCTCAAGCTTCCTGCTCAGCCTATCCCTCAGGGAGCCAACGCATCGGATATAGCCGGAAGTCTTTTTGACGAAGAATTGGACAAGCGCTATTTTCACAAAGTAGCCACTTATTGCTATTATCCGGCTACAAATATGTTTCTCAATCTTAGTCGGCAAGGATTCAAACTGGCCATCGGTTTCTCTGAATCTTTCTTGCGACAGGCTCAAGCCTGGGATAAAAAACTACTCGGTCTTTTCCAAGAACTGGTGAAACAGTCTTCTGTTGAACTGATAAACGTCGAGCCCTACCATAGTTTTCTCTCCCTCATTGACCTGGACCGGTTTCAGAAAAGAATGGTGCTGGCCCAGAATAACACAGAGTATATTTTTGGCAAGAGAGCCGAGGTAACTGATACTACCGAGATGATGATGTCAGATGGCATCTACCATGCTTTGAGCGGAGCAGGGTTCAAAGGTGCATTTTTTGACGGTCGAGAATGGGTATTAGGTTGGCGTGATCCCACCCATCTGTATCATCAGGGAAAAGACCTGATGCTTTTACCTCGTCATTATCACCTCAGCGATGATGTGGGCTACCGGTTTTCTAATCGCGGGTGGTGGGGATATCCTTTATTGGCGAACGACTATGCTCACTGGCTCAGAGAGGCTAGGGGAGACTTCGTCTTTCTTGCCTGGGACTATGAGACCTTTGGGGAACATCATTCCAAGGATACCGGAATATTTGATTTCACGCGCTTTCTTCCTGAAGAACTGGCTAAGAATAATCTGACACTATTGACTCCCACTGAGATCATAGAAACTTACCGGGCACAAAGTTTTCAAATTCCAATACCTATATATCCCTGCACTTGGGCAGGCAATGGTGGCATGGAATTCTTTCTCGGCAACAGTGTACAACAATCTTTGTTTCACCTGATGCTAACGGCTTATAATAAAGCCCTGCTTACCAAGAATTCCGAGATAATTGACCTGGCGCTTTGGCTTATTCAGTCAGATAATCTGCATTTGGTCCAGTGGTTTGGCCATTGGGGTTCGGAAGCTGAAGTCTCGGCATATTTTACCCCTGACGAGTGGTGGCAACTGGGGCCTACTGGAATTGTTACGGAAATGCAGCAGGTATATAAGAATTTTATACGTGCCATGGACGGTTACTTGTAAATACCGTAATTTTTCAAATATAAGTTACAGGGAAAATGATATGGAAGAAAAGCGAGGTCAAACTGGAATTAGCCTCTTGGGCAGTTACCCTTGGGGTACACACTTTTGTCAATTCTACGAGGCCAAAGAAGATCTGATTGAGATATTAGTCCCGTATTTTAAAGCGGGATTAGAAAACAACGAATTTTGCATGTGGATTACTTCAGATTTTCTACGGGTTGATGAAGCCATCGCCGCTTTGGACAAAGCGGTAGATAACCTGGCCGGTTACATTGCCGAAGGTCAAATCGAAATTTTTGATGTGAATCAGTGGGGCCTCAAGTCAGGCAGATTCGACTCCGATGAGGTCGTACGGGGTTGGGTTGATAAAGAGAAAGACGCGCTGGAAAAGGGATTTGACGGACTTCGCCTCACTGGAACATTTTGGCTTGAAAAAAGGGGCTGGGCTGATTATGCCGTTTTTGAAGCGGCGATGCATAGCGTCATTGATAACTACCGTATTATTGCCCTGTGTACTTATTCGCTTAATGAATACGGGACATCGGAAATCCTCGACGTGATGAGCTACCACCAATTCGCGCTGATCAGGCGTAATGGTGAGTGGGAAATTATTGAAAGTAGCCGACACAAGCGCGTAGAGGAGACATTGAGAGATAGAGAGACGGAACTTTCCGTTATTTTGGACAATGTGCCAATAATAATGATGCTTGTGGATCAAGAAGGGAGTGTGCAGAAATTGAATCGGGCGGCAGTCCAGCTCGCCCAACGTCCGGCCGAGGAAATGATAGGGCTTCACGGCGGGGATGCCTTGCGTTGCCTTCATTCTTTTGATGATCCCAAAGGATGCCACTTTGGCCCTTGCTGCCAGACGTGTGTGGAGCGTCTTACTGTAATGGATACTTTCCAAAATGGCAACAATCATCATCAGGTTGAAGCTAAGCTTCCATTCCTTCGTAAAGAAACACAGGAGGAATTAACTTTCTTGGTATCTACGGCTCTCCTAAATTTTTCAAAAGGTGATAGAGTACTCGTCTGTATGGAGGACATCACCGAGCGCACACGCATTGCCCGGGAACTGCAATTATACTCGAAAAATCTGGAACAGAAAGTTGAAGATCGTACCACTGAATTAGACAAATCAACTAAACAACTGAGAGACTTATCCCGGCGGTTTGTTAACGCGCAAGAAGAAGAACGACGCACGATTGCGAGAGATATGCATGACCAAATCGGGCAGACCCTGACGGTGGTTAATTTTCTGGTTGATACGGCTCTAAAGTCTCCGTCAGAGAATATCCAAACTATATTAAACGAGACTAAAACGGCACTTGTCGAGGCAATACAAGAAACGCGCGATATGTCATTGCGTATGCGTCCCGGTATGTTAGACGACCTGGGCCTGCTGCCAACCCTTATTTGGCAGTTCCAAGATTATAACGACAGGACCGCCATACAAGTTGATTTTCAACACTCCGGATTGGATGGTGATTTTCCGACGGATATCCGCATTGCAGTTTACCGCATCGTCCAGGAGGCTTTGACGAATATAGCGCGTCACTCTGGCGTCAATGAAGCGAAGGTTATCATCCGGGTTGAGGAGGTGGCATTTTTTATCGAAATAGAAGATCACGGTAAAGGTTTCGACCAGACGGTACTAACCCTAACTAATTCCATCGGACTCTCGGGTATGAGAGAACGCGTTTATGCGCTTGGCGGCACGCTAAAGATAGCGTCGGAGTTAGGGTTCGGCACTCGTATTACCGTCGAACTGCCCTTACCAAAACCGTTATAGACGTAAAACATACGAACGTGACACAAAATGACGACAGTAGTGCCTGATGATGAGCCAGGCTACCAGATAGAACTTACCGACATTTCCGGGACACAGATCAAAGAACAATTACAATTAAGCGGCAAATGACAACAGAGGAAGACTATCACTGCGTTCTGCGCCAGGGTTAACCTTGGTCCGTCTATCATAAAGGCCCTATCAAAAGGGAGGCACCTTTTTCCAGAATTACGTATTGTCACAGATTACGCTGCTTGGGGAACTGGTTTTATTGTTGCACCAGTGTCGCCAAAATCACACATGCGGTCTGTCTGGCCTTATCTTTGTTCCTGCCCTTTCTGCCTCTCAGACTGGATTGACACGGCCGCAGTGCGGGCATTTGACGTTAGAGCCTTTCAGTTTGGGGGGTATCTTAAGCTTGGTGCCGCAGGCACAGGTGATAATCTTATAGTTGTTCAAATGCCACATCAGGTCGGTAATTTCGCGAGTACGGTCTACCTTACTTAATTCGGTCTCTCGCTGGGCGGCTTCGGGCCCTGCTGGCCGTACGCTGACGGCACCAGCGCCAGCGATAGCAGTAGAAGGAATGACTCCCTGGCCGCCCTGGTGAATCTGACGGAAAGCGTTGTCGTAGTCGGTGAGGGAGGCTCCCCCGGCCATGGAGCGTAAGATACGTATCCTCTCTGAAATAGGCGGGTGGGTACTGCTGAGGTCACTGGCGGCTTTTCCTTTCTTTCGGAAAGGATTAATGATGTACATCGGGGCCGAAGACCGGTTAGCCGATTTTACGGGCGCAGTTGAAGCGGCCAGCTTCTCAAGCGCCGAGGCCAGTCCTTCCGGATATCTGGTATATAGGGCCGCCGAGGAATCAGCCAGGTATTCCCTTTTTCTGGAAATGGCGAAGTAGATCAGTTGAGCCGCAATCGGCGCCAGTATCATCAGGACGATGCCCACGGCCAGGATTATCAACTGCGCCTGGCCCCCTCCGGAGGAAGAGCTTCGCCTGCCGCCAGTCATTGAACTGAAGAAGAGCATATGCGTTGCGTACCAGGACAGAATAACAATAGTACCGAGAAGAATACCGCAGAGCGACATCAGCAATACGTCCCGGTTGTTCACGTGGGCAATTTCGTGACCAATGACGCCCTGGAGTTCGTCACGGTTGAGTTTTTGCAGAAGCCCTGAGGTTACCGCGATAGCAGCCCGATTGGGATTCCGGCCGGTAGCGAATGCATTCAGCGCCGGGTCGTCGATGATGTAGATATCGGGCATTTTCTCCAGGCCCGAGGCAATCCTCATCTCCTCTACTATATTATAGAGGCGAGGATAGTCATCGCGTTTTATTTTCCTCGCCTTGGACAGCGCCAGCATTATATTGTCCCCCTGGAAGAAGGCGACCAGGTTCATCACTGCCCAAAGTATCAGGGCAATAATCATGCCACCTGTGCCGCTGTCAAGGAAGTAAAGGCCCAGGAAATAGCCCATCAAAAGCAGCAGCGCTGCCATTCCGGCTACCAGTATTACCGACCTGATTTGATTAGATCTAATCTGTTCCCACATAGCTGTGTCTCCTGGCTAGCTGAAACTAACCTTGGGCGCTTCCCTTTCCTCGGCTGCCGTGACCTCGAAGAATTCGCTAGCCTTGAAACCCATCATGCCAGCCATAATGTTAGAAGGGAACATCTGAGTTTTGTTGTTATACCTCAAGACTGTGTCATTGTAGTATTGGCGTGAAAAGCCTATCTTGTTCTCAGTCGAGGTCAACTCCTCCTGGAGAGCGAGAAAGTTCTGGTTGGCTTTCAGGTCAGGGTAATTCTCAACCACAACCAGAAGCCGGGACAGGGCCCCGCTGAGTTCACCTTCGGCCTTAGACTGGGCGCCGACACCAGTGCCGACTGCCTTCTGGGCCAAGTTACGAGCCTTGGTAACTGCCTCAAATGTCCCTCGCTCGTGCGTCATATAGCCCTTGGCTGTTTCCACCAGGTTGGGAATGAGGTCGTGCCTCCTCTTGAGCTGGACATCTATTTGCGCCCAGGCGTTTTTCACCCGGTTGCGCAGCCTGACCAGGCCGTTATACATTGAAGCCACCATGATAAGAAGAACAACTACAATACCGATGATGATATAGAGTGCACTCATTTAAAAAACCTCCACAACAATTTCCTTATATATCGCTTTCAGGGGCCTTATAATGGCCCCCTGGGCTCCTGCATATACCGGAATACGTTATCCCGGCCTGCCCTGGTCCCGCACTCCGAACACTTCTCCCAGGAAAGTGATGACACGTCCTTGAGAGTCAGCTTCTTCAGACGGTTTGTCGAGCAGTTGTGTTATCAATAGGCCAACCTCTCCACTGTCAAACCAAAGCCCGTCTCCCCGTGAGCAGGCGTCGATAATCACCTCCGGTTCATGACCGACGGTCGCCTTTTTCATTTTCCGGTCGCAGATTGGGCATTTCCGCTTCTTCTCCGCTGACCTGGTTTCAGGTGAGGTGAGAATATTATCCAAAGACAGGCTGGTTCCTTCCAGTCGCATAGTCTCTAGTAAAAGTTCCAGTTCTTCAGCATCGAACCAAACCCCGGAGCAAATCAGGCAATAATCAAGCTCGATTTTCTCATGCTCAACTACTATCATTAAATTGTTGCAGGCAGGGCATTTCATAGGTGTAATCTCCGAAAAGAACTTTCTTTAAGTGTAGACAAAAGAATGATGCCACGTCAAGGAAAGTTCCTGAGTTATTCTGGCGCTTCTTAGCGCGAAAAAGACTAGAGAAAGGTAAAAAGAGAACGAGTCGGGGGATATTTGCGTATATAGACGTGAGTTCTGAACGTCTGAAGGAGTATATCATGTCGGATACTGGTACAGAGATCACATCGAAAGATGTACTCACTGGGTTGAATCGACTCTAAGTGAAGGCTCTATTTTTAGAGCCAGGGAGCCCTTGGAGAAATGGATATATAGAGCCATTAAACCGTAAAATGAGAGACGAGTAGGCTTCATTATCATTTGAGAACTACATATGGCTGACGGCGCCTCCCAAATCACTCACCGAGAGGGTCAGAGTCACGGCAGCGGAGCTTGTCGCTTCAGTCTCGCTGCTGAATTATACTGCCGGCAGGTGAGGTAACAACACCCTAGTATATGAACGGGACGACCCCACTGCCGTAATAGTACAATTTTCCGGCGTTGCCTTTACCGGCGCTGCCGGTATCGGTATCCTGGGGTCCGTTCATAAATTTGTATCCGTAGCCGGCATTGTCATTGGCCGCATTGTTGCGTAGTACGTTGTTCACTCCGTAGTGGTAGTTATTACCGTAATTTGGGTTGTGAGTGACATCCCCACCGAAGCGGAATCCGGCACCGGCATTATTATAGGACCAGTTATTGTAAATATAGCTCTCGTCGGCGCGTACATTGATACCTCCCGAGTTGGGGTCGGTAGCGTCGTGAATCCGGTTGTTCTCTATGGTGTTGAAGGAAGAGTCCTCTTTAATGTCAATGCCTTCCTCCACATCATAGATTTCGTTCCCGTTTATCATGTTGCTGATGCTGGTATCCGGCTCCCCGTTGTTCCGGTACCTCTGCTCGGGAGCGGTGCCGATGTAAATACCTTCCCCATTGCCGTTGAGGCCGCAATCGTAAATGGTGTTATTTCTCACTGTGTTGCCGATGGCGAAGTAGCGCAGCCGAACTCCTTCGTTGCTGATGTGATGAATGACATTGTTTTCCAGGATAACTCCGGTAACTCCCTCTAATCTCACCCCCTCTTTAGTGTTTCTGATATTCAGGTTGCGAATCGTGTAATAAGAGTGCACCACGCGGATGGCATTAAGGGTATTTTTGTCGCCATCAAGGATGGGCATGGCGCCTGTTTCCGGCTCAATTATGATGGGGGCTAATACCGTGCCAGCGGTCACCGTCTGGTTCGCTTCCCGGTAGATGCCGGAAGCCAGCTTTATGGCAGTGCCGGGCCGGACCACGTCAAGAGCTTGCTGAATAGTCCGGAAGGGGCTTTCCGTTGAGCCTGTGTTTGAATCACTCCCGTTGACCGGGTCAACGTGTAATGTTGCCGTGGAAGGGGCAGTCTGACCACTACTGTCCTTTATATTGACGACAAGGTCATCATAGGAATAACGAACCGGCGTGTTGTTGGCCTGGCTGTGTGTGACTGACTGCACGCCCACGCCCCCGGCGGCTTGAAGGCTATCCTCGGAATCGAACGCCTCGTAGTCCCAGGCTTCCGGTTCGGGGGTACCGTCACGCCACACCTTTAAGCGAAGCGTTGTGGGACTGATGTCCTCCGCCTGCGCCCGTACCCAGTACCAGTTGTCAGCGGTATGGGTCTCGCGGCTAATCTCGGTTTCATTGCCGACATAGCTTTGGTTTTTGTTTACGCGTTTTATGAATACTGCCTTCACCCGTTGACCGGGAAGGAGTTTGAAACGAGCACCGTAATAGTTATCTGCGTCCTTGACCCGCAGCAAGGCAAACTGGTAGAGACTTTCCCCACTTGCCAGCTTGCTGGTCTTGAATCTGTATTTTAAGTCAAGGTCAATCTGGCCACCCTCCAGCCATGAGTTACGGTTTGACCCCGGTTGCGTGACGTCATGAACGCCCGCGCTACCATCTACCAGATACTCTGCCGCAGTTCCTCCGCTGGAATACCAGGTACCACCGGTCTCGGTAATGCCCCAACTATCGTTTACCACGCGGGAGAAAGTGTCCTGGGTATACGTAGCTGCCAGAGTTACGGCCGAAGAAAAAGGTATTTGAAATATCAAAATGCCCGCCAGTACCAGAGAAAGGATACTGAACAAAGGAAAGCTCCTGGCAGAGCCTTGCTCTGCCAGGTATTTAGATATCCGCGTTATTTTTCCAGTTGTCATTTCACATCTCCCAGATATGCGCCATCCAACCTCGATTTAAAAATTGGGGAATAAAAGAAAATAATATGGGGCTCAGATCTGTAAAGCAACCTAATACTTAAAGTATAAACTGAGACGGCGATAGCTGTCAAAAGGCATTTGCGGCTAAACCCGCGGCCTAAGCCCAGGCTCCATGTGTGCCCATATGTAAACCAGACGCTCTTATCTCTGCAGGGATAGACGAACGGGATAGGCATCACGCCTACGATAACAATTTGGCGACCGAATATTATCGTTAGTAATTTTACTTCGGGAGCGTAACGAAGACAGTTGCTGCCCCGGAGACCCGCACAAATTACGTAATCTGGATAGCGGCAAGTAGGTAGTCTTACCAGTATCGATTTCAAGTTATCGTAATAGATACTGATGATGGAGAAGAATGAAACACATCTCATCGCTGTCAGTTGTTGGCTTGAACGCTGGCAGGGAAGAATGAGTTGCAATATGAAGAGAAGGACCCTTTATGAGTGCTCGCATGCCCTGGTAAACGGTAACCGAATCTATTGCCGTAAGGAGTACCCCCTGTCACCCAGAGAAAAGGACAGAAATATAGAAGTCAGACGGCTAGCCAGAGGTGATGAACTGGCGCTGGCTCCCTGCCAAAACTGCCGCGAATTTGACTGCATGGGTCCGCCGATATCGCCGGAGGAGCGGGGCTGGATTATGAAGAAGGGAGGATAAATCAAACGTTCTCAGGTAGCTGGGAAAGCGGAACAGGAATCCCCGGCTTCAGGCTGGTGACGGTCATAGACGAAGGTAATCCGTACCTGCCGGTACTCGGTTGGGGTCTTCGTACCATGAGCGCAGCCACTGTATATTGAACGGTACGTTCAGATCTACCTAAGTTTCGGTTTCGGCGATACAATTCCGACTATCGGACAGGTTGATCAGGATATCCGGGCAATAGTTTATACCGTTGCCTTCCGTGTTTACATCGCCCAGCTTAGAGTAAACTGTCCTACAATTTTTAGCGCAGGGAACCACACTGTCGCAGTCTTCTCAAAAGCAGGAGAGCATCAATTCAAAGTGGCTGTCTCCAATGACGCGGTTAAAGACGTTCTTTTTCACTATCTGCCACTGATTATCCGTACTGCTAATTCTATCATTTGGTTAGATAAATTAAGTTAACAGGACCTGTCCTGATTTCAAAAGAGGGGCTTAAGCCCAATAAATCGCTCGCTCTTTTCCTGAAAGCCACCGAAATATAGTTCTGTTTAATTGATTAGAAGTAAAGATTTTGTAACAAAATACCTTTGCCATAAGTTAATTACGACAGGACACTCAATAAAGGAACGGGGGAATATAAGGGAAAGAAGGTTCATCGCCTGTTACTGACCAAGCCATCAAAGTTAGAACCAGGTTTATTCTGACTTTAGGAGAAGCGTAACGACGGGCCGAAGGTGATCTGCTGATGATAAAATAAAGATCGAATAGATTTATCAACGCATGACTGCATACAATCACGAATCTGAAGAATCTGTAGTTAAACGTGCCATACAACAAGATAGAGCGGCCTTTGCCAGTCTTTACGATAAATATATGGACAAAGTGTATCGGCATGTCTACTACAGGGTTCCTACTCGGGCTGATGCCGAGGATATTACCCAGGAAGTATTTATCAAGGCATGGAGGGCTATCACCAAATACAGGCAAACCGGCACCTCTTTCGGAGCCTGGCTCATTGCCATCGCACGCAACTCAATAGTCGATTTCCACAAAGCCAGGAAAAATAATGTCCGCCTAGATGATACTGAAATTATCAGCCGGCACATTGAAGCCGACCCACAGGCAATGACTGAGTTCAGTTTAGGTAACGAAAAGATGAGGAAAGTTGTCCTGAAACTCAAGGAGAACAAACGGGAGGTCATTCTCCTGCGCTTTTTTGAAGGCTGGAGTTATCGGGAAATTAGTGAATCATTACATAAAAGTGAGGGCGCCATCCGTATAATCCAATACCGGGCCCTGGCTGATTTAAGGCAGATACTGCGCCGTGGTGACATATCCAGATGAAAAAAGAAGACATTCTTGCCAATTGCATAGATGAAATCAAAGCGGGCAAGGCCACCGTTGAGGATTGTCTGGCCAAATATCCTGGTTTTAGTAACGAATTACGACCGCTCCTTGAACTTGCCGTCGGCCTTAAGGAGCCGTTGGTTGTCCCGTCTTTGGAATACAAACCATTCCTGAGGAACCGTTTACTGGAAATAATGGCGCTGCCGCCGGATAATGCCGGACGTAAAGGTCCCGGTATGTTTGATTTCCATGAGTTT
Organism: uncultured bacterium; assembly: GCA_965369965.1. Taxonomy (GTDB): domain Bacteria; phylum Chloroflexota; class Dehalococcoidia; order Dehalococcoidales; family RBG-16-60-22; genus JACZSH01. The sequence goes on from CBDUSH010000010.1 coordinate 24,048, forward strand.
CTGGCCACGGTAAAAAAGCTGAACTCTGCCCTGGTTACGGCCATCACTATCCTACTGGTGATAGTAATTACCGGGGGTACTACCGTTTACGCTTCCCGAACAAGTTTGCCTGATGATACCCTGTATCCGGTAAAAATAGGCGCGGAAAACCTTCAGATGGTTTTTACCCTTAGTCGTGATGCCAAAACCCGGTTGCACTTAACACTGGCCCAGCGTCGCATTGATGAAATGGTGACCCAGTCAGACCTGGGGCGTGACCTGAACGTCTCTTCTCTGATAACGGTCACTACCGAAATTGACGCCGCCCTTAAAGAAATCGGCGAAGCACCACCCCAAGATATTTTGCCATTGCTCAGCCAATTTTCAACATCCACCCTTAACCAACAGGCGACTTTAGGACAACTCCTGAAAGCGGCCCCTGAAACCATACATCCGGCACTGGAGCGAACTATCGGCGCTACTTCGAGGGGAAATATGATTAGTCAGATTGCCTACGCTAATCCGAATTTACTGGAAAGTTCACCCTCGGTAATGGATGAAAAAATAAGGACAGCTTACTTCGAGCTTGAGGGTATCCTGCTCAGCGCTGAAGACGGCGTATGGAACATCGGCGGCTTAGTGCTTGAAAATGTGAATTCGCTACTCGGTGTCCCCCCTATAGGCTATAGAGTGAACATTGAAGGGCTGGTTCAAGGCGGTAGAATATTTATCAGTAAGATTGACCGCCAAGACAAGACCACTCCTGAGATAAGCATTGAAGGTATTTTTGGCGGCACCAGTGCGGACGGAACAATCTGGTATGTGGGGGGTATAGCCATCGATATGCTTGAGGCGACGGTTCCTCCTCCGGAAGGAAATCAGTTAGAACTTAAAGGCGTGCTTCAGGACGGTGTCATTGCCATTACCAAAATGGAGACCGAAGCCGGCGAGGAGTCAATATTTGCCATCCGGGGAATCCTGGTCGCCGTGAATCGAGCTGAAACTACCATTACCATCGGCATTGCCGATAATGAAGTTCTGATTAATGTTGACGAAGTGGTCATCAAGAGCAATGGAGATATTGGCACCTGGTCCGACCTGGAATCACTGTCCGGACAACAGACGGACATTCAGGTTGACGGGCTCTACATGAAAGACGATCTCATTTTTGCTAAAGTGCTCTATATAGATAGTGACCGTAAGCAGAGTGAGGACGACAAGCCGGATGGAGGCGACGAGCTGGACAGGGATGACGAGCCTGCCAAGGATGATGAGCCTGACGATGGTAACGAACCCGACAGGGATGAAGATGATGACGAACAAGATGACGATGACAAACATGACGATGATGACAAACATGACGATGATGACAAACATGACGACGATGACAAACGTGACGACGATGACAAACGTGACGACGATGACAAACGT
>CBDUSH010000011.1:0-23452 GCA_965369965.1 uncultured bacterium
CCCCTCCTTATAAATATGTTGCGGGTGTGTGCGGAAAACGCTGGTGACATAGTTCATTCTGTCATCTGGCTGGAATTTCCATAAGACATTAGCGGCCCGATGTTCTGAGGCCAAGTGGTTGCTCTTGTTAGGACCAATCGGGTCAAATTTATGGCACAGAAGTGATACCGCCGGGCTACCGGCTGCACGGACATCTGTTTCTCAGCAACAGGGGAAAAGGTTAAGTGATAATGGCAGGAGACAGCGTTCTGTAACTGCCCGCATAATGGAAAGAAATTAGTGGATGATTAATCGCCGGCGGGGACATGCATGATGTCCCGCAATACCGGAAATCGAATGACATTGACGTTATTTGGAAGCGGAGTTAAAGCTGGACGCCTAACAATACGCTCATGTTCCAGGCAACCACGACACCGTAAAACACCGCTATGCTTGTGGTGGCTGGTAAGGCCAGCCTGGGTCGGCGCTGGAAAAACAACCACAAAATCACCACGGAGAATAGCGCCCCGATAATCTTGAGCATTAAAAAATTCCCATCCATTACTATTCCGGCCATTAGTGGATTCCCTTCCCTGACCAGACCTTCCCTGACCAGGAAATGAGTAATTGCGCCGTCCCAGATTTCAAATCCGGCTACCAGGGCCAGCAGGTATTTCACGTAGCCTTTGGTCAGTCGCTTTGGTTCAGGTCCCATCCGGCATCCTCCAGTAGCTTATAGTAAAACTGTTTTATCTCTTCATCCCGGATATTCTTCCCTGCCTCCTGTAAAGGTAAGAGGGTGGCTGCTTTATGAACCTTTTCGAAATCCGGCATCAGGTTACTCAGGGTATCGGCTTCAGTCCCGGTTGTCTCATTGGCTATCTCGTCCAGTTCATATTCCTGCATCAGTTTGTGGTAAAACCGGCTGGTTTCGGCGTCGGTAATTTCGTCGCCGGCGTTCCGCAGGGGTGCCAGCAGGCTTTCCCGGTAAACTTCCGCGATGTTGTCCGGCACTTCCAGCGGACTGGAATTAGCCGCCTCGGCTCGGCTCGGGAACTCAGCAAATGGCCCCATAAAAAGCGCTCCTGTCAGTATCATGCCGATAACCAGACCGATGACTATCTTAATCATTATTTTGCCCCCTTCTGGCTCATGATGTCAATACTTTTTGGCCATTGTCTTGAGCTTTTTCTACCTTGATAGTAGTTCTTATGGCTCAACAGTGCAATAGCTTTTGGGCCAGAACCGGGTCATACATGGGTCAAAATTGGGTCACTAGCAGGTCGCCGTAATAGAGGGGCTTTTGCGCCGACGTTGAATCTTGAAAGACGGTCTTGCCTCCACTTGTCATTGCGAGGAGCACCGCGACGAAGCAATCCGGGAGGGGCCTTACCTCCATCTGTCATTGCGAGAAACGCCGCGACGAAGAATCTCCCTCCATCTGTCATTGCGAGGAGCCCCGCGACGAAGCAATCCGAGAGGGGAGCCGGAGGTTTAAAGATAGTCCCCATCATCCCTGAACCGTTTACTTTGCTCAGGGTGATATTGATGCCGTTCTTTTAGGGCAAAGCCTTGAAAGACGGAAAGGGAGGAGATGTGAATGGCAAAAGAAAAAGGACGCCCTGAATAGGACGTCCTTTAATTATATTCGCCTGATTAAGCTATCTGGTTTCTCAGGCGGCGGCTGTTTGGAATTGATAACCCACGCCGGGAATGGTAATAATGTGCTCGGGATTTGTCGGGTCTGTTTCAATCTCTTTCCTGAGGCGCCCGACGAATACCCGAAGATATTCCCTTTCCTCAGCGTATTCCGGTCCCCATATCCTCCCCAGCAGTGTCGTATGGGAAAAGACCCTCCCGGCATTGAGGACCAGTTCTTGCAGGAGCCTGTATTCGGTTGGAGTCAGCTTGACCTTACGCCCGGACACCGTGACCCGTCTTTCCGTGAAGTTTATTTCCAGGTCGCCGCTGGTGAAGCTTGGCTTGGTGGGGGGTGTTCCCGCGTTCTTGGCGCGCCGCAGCACCGCTCTCACCCTGGCTACGAGCTCATTCACACCGAACGGTTTGGTGATGTAGTCATCTGCCCCGTTATCCAGGCACTTTGCTTTTTCGCCCACGTCGTGCCGGGCGCTGAGCATGATAATCGGGATTTGTGACCACTCGCGAATCCGCTTACATACCTCAAATCCATTCATCTCAGGCATCGTGATATCCAGAATTATCAGGTCGGGGAGTTCCTTTTCGACCGCTTGGAGAGCCTCAACACCATTCATCGCGGCAAACGTCTGATAATCCCTGGCCTGCAGATTGGCCCGGACTGATTTCAAGACACAGGGGTCGTCATCAACAATAAGAATACGTGACTTGTGCATCATCGGTTTCTCCTCCTAATACTGTTTTTACCAGACTCATCAGCGCCTCAATACCAAAAGGCTTGGTGACGCAGGGTATTCCGGCTTGCTTCAGGAAAGTTTTATTCCTGGCACTAATGATATCACCCGTAATGCAAATTACCTTTTGTTGCAGAGACGGGTCTATCTCTTTCAAATGATGATAGAACTCAATGCCACTCATGCCCGGCATCCTTATGTCCAGCAGGATAAGGTCATATTTAGCCACCTGTAACCGTTGCAGGGCGGTTTGAGCATGGGAAAAAGCATCAACTTTGTGCCCATTCGCCGTCAGCAGTCGTTCCAGAGCCCGGCAGATTTGTGGTTCGTCATCCACCACCATTATTTCGGCTGCACTTACCTTTATCTTGTCTGGCTCCTGATTGGACGGCTCGGGTGTTACTGGTTGCTTGCTTTCGGCTATTATGGGCAGATCAATAAAAAACGTGGTTCCCATACCCGCTGAGCTCTCGGCGAAAATCTTGCCGCCATGCTCTTTAATAATGCCGTAGGAGACACTCAGTCCCAGTCCGGTGCCCCCGGAGCTTCCTTTGGTTGTAAAAAACGGATCGAATATCTTATCAATATCGTCCTTATTTATTCCCGGACCGTCATCCGCAAAAGACACTCTAATCATTTTTTGAGTCGCCTTTTCGGTTTTTATATGGAGATTTCCTCCTCGGTGGCCCTTGCCCATCGCCTGCTCGGCATTTATGATGATGTTGAGAAACACCTGCCGGAGTTGGCCCATATTGGCCATTGTTTTGGGCAGATCCGTGGCAAGCTCCATAGTCGTTTTCACATTGGTGGTGCGCATCTCGTAAGCACGCATCTCTACGTTGTTTTTAATCACGGCATTGATATCCATGTATTCCTTGCCCGGCTTTGTCTGACGGGCGAAAGTAAGCAATTTCTCCACTATGCCGGCCACCCTTACCGCTCCATCATTGATTACCTCCACCGCCTCGATTATATTTTCCGGAACGTCCATCTGTTTGAGCATCTCCGCGAAAGCGATAACTCCAGTCAGCGGGTTATTTATCTCATGGGCGATACCGGACGCCACTTCACCGATGGAGGCCAGCCGGCTGGTCATAGTCAGTTCCTCCTGCAACATACTTTCCTTCTGTGCCGCTTCTATACGCTCGGTGATATCGCTCATTAAATAGACGAACTTTATTATCTCCCCCTGTTCATCAAATATTGGCGCTGCCTTGATAAAAAAGTGTTGCCCCCGCAGGTCATCATACCTCTCTATTGAAGCCGCTTTTTTACTCTTCAGGCTTTCCTGGAATGGGCAATATGCGCAGTGCTGATCCTTATTATGAATGGACTGGTAACATCTTTCACCAATGACTGCCTCTTTTTCCTTGCCCAGAAACGCCAGCCCGCTACTGTTAATATTTTCGATTTTGTAATCCTTGTCCATTATCACCATGATTTCTTCCAGCGAGTTAAACGAATCACGCCAGTCATCATCGGCTTTTCGCAAAGTCTCTTCTATCTTTTTACGCTCATTAATCTCCACCGTCAGCGAGTCGCTTGTCTGGATATACTCTCTCAGCACGTATCCCAGCACAGCCAGATAGATGGCTAACTGAAGTGCCTGCCAGAACCACCAGATAACACTCCAGATAGTAGCAAAGAAGAAGACTTCACTGGCCTGAAATAAGAAGGTAAGTATCGCCGTATATAAAAAAAGCTCGTGGGCCCCGGTCTTACGATATTGCCGGAAGCAATAGATACCGACAATAAGAAAAAGCCCGATGGGGATAGCATTTGCCATCCAGGCAACCGGGGTGAAGCGGTTGTATTGCACTATTGCCGGTAACGTTTCGACAAAGACGGTAGTCAACATCACGACGAGGAACGCACTCGCCGCGGCGCCGCCAAACCACCACGCCATCATTTTACGGTTTATTGTCATTGAGGGTACGGGGAAACGCGTCTTCTCGCTAATAATATAAAGCAGGAAAAAGACCCCGACAGCGACACTTGCCAGTGAATGTAGCCAGACATATTCGGAGGACCCTGGTGACGAAAGGGCACGGAAACCATCGATGATCCCCAAGGCCATCAGCCCGGAACTGAGATAAAAAATTCTTGGGTGGCTCCGGTATCGATTTATAAGAAAGATTGACAGCAGTATGGTGGCGAATGCGCCGAGGACTCCTATCACTGCGTATGGAATCCCGGCAATCCAGAAAACGTCCGGCCACAGGAACAACACTATCCCCATAGCCACGGCCGGCACCGTCAGCAGGAGCAGCAAGAACAGGGAGTTCCGGTCGACTCGTCGGCTCATTTCCTTTTCTAACCGCTGGAACTGAATTGCTTCACTGTTCAAAACGCATGTTCTCCGCTAATTGGCTTTATATTCCTGTTCGCTTCATCGGAGATATTTTAGACAATTGGTATATTCTATAGTCCAATTGTCTCACTTGTTCATAACCGCAGGTAAGGCCTGACCAGATAAGAAAGGGGGACTCACTAAATAAGGTTTTTGGCCCCAGTGAACAGAGTGAAATTGGCTCTTGGTCACGGCGGTGACCTGTGCGGACCTCTTTAGTGACTCTAACCGGCGGCCATATCCGGGTGAAATGGCTAGATCAGTTTTCGCTTTATCGCTTCAGAGACAGCCTGAGCGCGGTCACTAACCTTCAGTCTGGCTAAAATCTGTCGTATCTCTCTTTTTACCGTTGACGTGCTGATGTAAAGGCGGTCGCCGATTTCCTTACCGCTCAACCCCTCGGTAATTAGAGACAGCACTTCTGTCTGTCGTTTGGTCAGTATTGAAGATCGGCTGTTCCGGCTGAGTTCGGCAAACTCTGCAACCAGGTCCCGCGTCAGTGACGGCGCAATCGGACAAAGGCCGGCGTGTACCTGAAAAATTGCCTTGGTCAATTGCTCGCAATCACTATCCTTAAGAATATAGCCCGTGGCGCCGGCTTCAATAGCCTTCCTTACGAAGTCCTCGGCATACAGGGTTACTACTAGAACATTTATTTGAGGCATTACTTGTTTTATTTGCCGGGTAGCCGTAATGCCATCCATCCCGGGCATTTTCAAGTCCATGGTGACCACATCGGGCGAAAGTGAGATTGCCTTGGCGATTGCTTCCTCACCACCTTCCGCCTCACCAATTACTTGAATTCTATTCTCCAGCTCCAACATCCGTCGTAGCCCTTCTCTCACTACCTGATGGTCATCAACCACCAGCACCCGGATGAACTCGTTCTGCTCATCTTCATAAGCTTTCGTGAAAACCTCTGGTATCGGTCCGGTTGTCGCCATAATTTCTCAACCACCTGTCTATTCATTATTTGGTCTACCATGATTCTCTCACATGCTTTTACTTCTTCGTAAGGACCAAAAAGCCACCAAAAGAGACCTAAATAGACAATCCTCTTTGGCTTTAAGGACAATGAAAAAATACCCTGAGGTCACAGTTTTACCCGGTTAAGTCATAAATGTAAAGGTAAACGTACGGTGGTTCCGGACTGGCCTTACTTGAAAGACAATGAAAAAATACCCTGAGGTCACAGTTTTACCCGGTCAAGTCATAAATATAAAGGTCAGCGTATGGTGGTTCCGGACTGACCTCAAAGGAAAGAGACTTAGATGAGCTGCCGCTTCATAGCTTCGGAAACAGCCTGAGCGCGGTCGTTCACCCCGAGCTTGTTAAAAATATTTCGTATCTCTCTTTTTACCGTTGACGTGCTGATAAAGAGATTATGCCCGATATCTTTCCCGCTCATGCCTTCGGCAATCAATTTCAGTACTTCCTCCTGCCGTGCGGTCAGCAGCGCCCGACTGTTCTCGCTGAGTTTGGCAAATTCCTTTACAAGTCCTCTGGTAAGAGACGGCGCAATTGGACTAAGACCGTCGTGGACTTGATGTATTGCCTTGGCTATCGTTTCGCATTCGCTGTCCTTGAGCAGATAACCGGATACCCCGGCTTCAATCGCCTGGCGCACAAAATCTTCCCCGTATAATGTCAATATCAGTATATTTGTATCTGGCTTCTCCTGCTTTATCTTGCGGCTGGCGGCGATACCGTCCATCCCGGGCATCTTCAGGTCCATGATAATGACATCGGGTGAGAGCGTTACCGCCTTGGTTATCGCTTCACTACCGTTTTTGGCCTCACCGACTACTTTTATCTCCTTGTCCAACTCCAATATCCGTCTTAGGCCTTCTCTCACCACTTCGTGGTCATCAACAACTAGAACTCTAATAGTCGGCACTGCTCGGCCACCTCCTGGACTTTGTTATTTTCGTAAACCCGGGGAATAACCGGAAAAGCAAACCCTACTTAAAGTACCCTTTCCCGGTAGATTTTTTTAATTTAAACCTTCGTTAAAAAGTTCGGCTCCCACCATTAAAATATGACCACACCTTTTTTGTCAAGTTCATCTTCATTCGGCGGACCGCTCGCTCCGGATTATGGTATCAGGTAGCATCGTACTCCGTTCTCCAGCCATGTCGTAACTAAACCAAAGATTCACGGCTTGCTTCCGTACGTTGTAGCACTTTACGTATGTTGGAGATTATTTGTTTCCTGGTAGCCGGCTTGGTAATTAAAGCGTCAGCTTCGCTACGTAGTTCACGTAATCTTTGGGGGGAAATGATTGGCTCTGCTTTGGCCGTACAGTAAACTATTTGAGTTGCCGCCGATACTTTCCGGACCTCCTGGCATACTTCCCTGCCATCTATTCCCGGCATCACGATATCCAGCAGAATCAGGTCTGGTTTTTCCTTTTTGGTCAGTTTGAGAGCTTTCGTACCATCGTATGCCATTTTGACTTTATATCCCTCTGCCTCCAGAATCCGGCGCAGGATATTACACATATTCGGTTCATCATCAACAACCAGGATTGTTTGATTATTCATAGACATCATTTCCCTTGCCTCCACTACCTTTTTCGCCCGGTTTTACGCCGCCGCCACTTTTTCTTTCCTCTGCCAGATATTAGTTGCCAGCGGCAGATCCAGAACAAATGTAGCCCCACCCATCTCATTTTGCTCGACACGTATCATTCCATTATGACTGGCAATAATACCAAAACAGGTGCTCAAACCAAGACCAATGCCTTCCCCAATTTTCTTCGTGGAGAAAAATGGGTAAAATATTTTTTCTATATTCTCCCCTGGTATGCCGGGGCCGTTATCGGCAATGGAAACTCTTGCCCACTCTCCATCTGTCTCCGTCTGGATAATGATGTTGCCCCGGCCATTCTCTTTCAGGGCTTCCTCCGCGTTCAATACAATGTTAATGAATGCCTGCATGAGTTGGGCAAAATCTCCTTTAGCGTAGAGCGGCCCCCCTTTATGGTGAATAACGGCGTTGATGTTTTCTATCTTCTGTCTGTACCGGCGCATACTCAATACTTTGGTAAGTATTTTATCCAAATTTACCCGGCGCATTTGAGGCTTCACTTTTCTCCCGTACACCAGCAGGTCGGTCATTACCTTGGCGGCGCGCTTGGCCTCATGGTGTATTACCTTTAAGTCCTTTCTGGTCTGGGGTGAAATATCACCGGCCATCAGCAGTTCCGAATAGAGGAGAACACTGCCTAACGGATTGTTTACCTCGTGGGCGATTCCGGCCGTCATCTCACCCAGTGAAGCTAAAACTCGGGAACGCTGTAGCTGCTCCCGGGTTTTATTCAATTCCTCTTCGGCTTGTTTTCGCGCTGTGGTATCCCGTTGAATGGTCAGGAAACCAGTGATTTCACCGTTTTTGTCCAGGATTGGATTAGCTGTCCCCTCTACCGTTATCAACGAGCCGTCTTTGGTTTTATTAACCAGTTCTCCGGCTATCACCTCTTTCTTCAGCAGTGTTTCCCAGAATTGTTGATAGACTTCCGCCTTTAAGACGCCTGATTTTAAAATACGCGGTGTTTTCCCCAGCGCTTCTTCCCGGCTGAACCCGTATATCTCTACGAAGGCATCATTTACATAAACAATGGTGCCGTCTACCTCGGTGATAAAGATGGCATCACTGGAACACTCAATGCCAAGTTTAAACTTTAATACTGTTTCTTCCGCCCGCTTACGCTCGGTAATGTCGATGAGGGAAGCAGTCAAAGCTATCGGTTTTCCGGCGGTGTCAGTAACCGTGGAAATTCTGGCCTCGATAATGTTCTCAGTGCCGTCTTTCTTAATGGCAATAAACTCTCCGGTTGTAGAACCGCAAATGAGCGCCTCCCGCATTGCCTGCCGGTAATTTGCGATATCCTTAACGAGGAGGGAAATATTTTTACCGTTGATTTCACCAGCATTATCAAAGCCGAACATACTGATGCAGGCGGGATTATTATAAATCAAATTACCGTTCAGGTCGGCAATGCTGATCGCACCCATCGAATCCTGAATCGCATTATCCAATAGTTGTAACTGGGTCTCTTTTCGCCTGCGCTCTTCCTCAGAATCTGCACAGACTCCCCCTCGCCAGTAGGCGGCCTTCTTCTCTCCGATTAGGCTTGACTGTATTTCGCTTTTCTGATTCATTATCTTCCGTTTACGGCCGCTTAAAATGAAACTTTAGTATATGGTGTCTCCAGACACAATTATCACCGTATTTTAATGATGCTGCCGGGATACTGAGCCATCCATATTTAACGGGAACGGCCACCGCGCGAATTGTTATAATATTCAAGGCCCAGCTAATATACTCTACACTCCCTGTTCTAATCTAATTATTTCCCCGCATGATATAGTTATCACTGGTACTATTAAAGAGCTATTTTCTATGTATGTTTTTTCATGGTACTCAATTTAAGAAAAAGAACTACCAATGAAGCTATCACCAGAATATATGAAGATAGCCAGATAGCGACAAGATACGGGGCTCCGGCTTGTACACCGGAGATTAACAGCGTATAAGCTATCGCGAAAAATGCCCACCCCGTGGCCAGTATTATCCAGAAAGGCCATTTCTGTCCCATTCTTTTTATTGTCAGGAAATATCCGGTTATCGCCAGCAGAACAATAACCCAGGCAAAAACAAAATTGACCAGATAAGAAATAGGTACGTCCATCATTAAGCTCCTCCCATATCTATTTCTGCGGCAGCTTCAGTTTTAATAATGTAAGGAACGGTGCTTTCCATCGCCGGTAAACCCTGGTTGTTCGCTTGCGTCTCGGCGCCGACCCGTTGGCTGATGTCGTCATAGCTCACTTGCAAGTGTTCCAGTCTTTCTTTGACCCACGTCTCATCTTCAGTACCAACCAGCGTTACAATTTCTCGTAACAAAGCCTTCCGACCCCGCGCCGTAGATTGATACTCGCCCGGGCTACACGCTGCCAGGTAGCCGCGCCTCACCAACCGCTGACATAATGTACCAACCGGACTGTCCGCGGTACCCTTTCTGTTTTTGGCGGGCCTTTCCGGTAGTTTTCCGTCACCCATAATAACTATTAATGTAATGACATCATCGGCAAGCATTTCAATCCCCATAACTCCGTCCGGCGACTCTGTATTTTGCTGAAGGCATCGTCTATCTATATATGGTTGGAGATAGTTGTTATTAATATGGTTCTTTTCGTTACCCTCAACACCTATTCTGGTGCGAAACGGGTATTTCTGTAAGATGCGATAGGTCCATAATTATGACCCTTAGGGTTATTTTAAGGAGAAATAGGCTACTTCGTTCAGCAGGAAGGCAGCTTGGCTCATTGTTATCATGGCCTTAACCTGCTCCGGTTCATGGCGCCACCTCACCGGGTAAAAAAAGTTATCTTTTTAGCTCTTTTTTTTCATCTTTTTAGACCTTACACGCCGCAACGTCATGTGGGAAAGTGAAAATACAAAATGATGCGGGTGAAAACTTGCTCTCGAAAAAATACCCCTACATTAATACTTGCCCGGGATAACAAATTATTCGTCTTATAAGGAGGGAAACTTTCATGACCACCGGTCGTGCAGCTCCCCGGACTCCTGTCAGCATTCGAACTGATAATAAAACTGACGATTTACGCGAACTTATTAAAGACGAGATAGTGGCGATGAGACATTGCGCGGAAAAGCCGACCACTGCCTGGGAGTTTGCCGTCAGCCTGGGCGACCACAACCTTGAACGGGCATCGACTATTTTGCGCAGATTGAACACTGAAGGAACACTGGCCAGATTCCAGGCTGGTCTTAACCACTACTACGGTTCTCCCAAAATAGTCTTAACCGCAGCGCCACCCGCTCTGGGTAAAATCATCTCAGACTCGTTAAAAGGCTTACTTTTAAATTGCCGATATAAAACAATGGAGAAGTTAAAGGCCAGACAAACAGTTATCCCCAAATAAAATACCCGTATTGCAGAGAAGTCCGCAAATGGAGAGAACGAAAGCTTCGGTTGCCGTTGTAAACCGAACAGTTCGAAGAAAGGTAAACAAGCCGACGGTTAACTGTAGCCCTGCCCGGGCAAACACGTCGGAGAAAGGAGATAATGATGAGATGGAATTTTAAAAAATGTCCCCGCTGTGACGGCAACCTGTATCTTGACCGGGAGACAGATGGCTGGTACGAGCAATGTCTGCAATGTGGATATATCAACTCCAAGCCAATCAATCTCAAAGCGCTGCGGCAAAGCGGAACAGAGCCTAAAAAACCTGCCCCGATAAAAGTCTGACTGTGCCATACCAGATACCCGGATATTCTATCGTCAGCCCAGCCGTCATGCTCTATATCCGGTCATCTCTTCACGGCCACCGGATAATCCGCCGAAAGTTCTGCGCGGCAGAAAATCTTAATGCCGCCGTTTTAGCGGTTTCCTGCCCTGTCCTTGAGTCTCATCAACCTAACTCATTAAGGTCATGATGTTGAACCTCCTGTGTCTTATCAGGGAACCGGCGTGATGCCATAATAGGTTTCAGTGAATCACGCCTGAATACGTCGTCAGGGTACAGGGACACATCTTGATATTCTCAGAGAACAGTAGCGGCGTTCGGGTAACGGGGTAATTGAGGATTATGGAACAAGACCTCGGAATAATCAAAAAGGCAGTCGCCAGAGCGGAGATACTGGGTATGCTGGCGAAAGAGACGACGGCGGAGGTAGCCAAATCAGCCCACCAGACGGCCCTGGAAACAGAGAAAGTATCGCAGGACGCTGTCACCAGGGCTGGTGAAGTCAGCAAATCGGCCAGGAAGATTGTTGTCACCTTGAAGAAAACTCTGGAGAGTGTGCTGGATCGGGCAGAGGAAGTAGCTGAATCGGCCAATGAGACTGCTGAAATCTCCAAAGGCGCCGCTCGGAAAGCCCTCAATCGGGCGGAAGAAGTGACCCGGTCGGCCGAACAGGTGGCTGAAGAATCGAAAGCAGTGCTGGGTGAAGCCATTGACCGGGCGGAAAAAGCAAGCACGCTTACCCGGCAAACTACCGAGTCTCTGGTTGAGGCTTTCCAAAAAATGCTCACCATAGCCGAAGAAGTGACCGCGTCGGCCAGGGAAACAGCCGATGAATCGAAGAAGACATCCAGGATAGCAATTAACCGGGCGTTGGAAATTACTGCCTCGGCAAAAGAAATTGCCGAAGAATCGAAGAAGGCATCTCAGTTGGCAATTAACCAGGCCCTGGAAATCAGCGCCTCGGCAAGAGAAGCCGCCGAAATATCGAAGAGAGCGTCGCAGAAAGCAATTGGCCGGGCTTTAGAAATCACTACTTCTGCCAAGCAAGCCGCCGAAGAATCGAAGAGAGTTGCCGTTAAAACCGCTAAAAACGCCGAGAAAGCCGGCCTTTCCGCTGAAGAGATGGCCCGGTTGTCGGTAGGGTTGTCACAGGAAGCCATCGTCAAAACGGAAGAAATGAGCCGGTGGGCTGGAAAAATTGTTGCCGAATCCAGGAAAACTTTAGAGGAGGCCATAAGCCGGGTTGAAGAGATGTACATACCAACTCAGCAAATTGCGCAGGAATCAGTAAAAATATCCCAAAAGGCAATCGCCAGGGCTGAAGAGGTAAGCAAATCCAGTGAAAAGGCTACCGAGTCGACAGTTCGGACTTTCGCCCAGGCCATAAACAGGATTGAAGTCGTAAATGAATGGGCCAGAGAAGCCACCGTAGAATCTGTTGCCGCCTTCAAGACGGCAAATAATGAGGCTAAGGACGCCATCAGGCTGGTCAGTAAAACCACCGACGAATCGAGAAAGAACTTCCAAAAAGCGATTAAAGATGCCGAAAAAGTGGGCAAGATAGCCCGGGGCATGGCTCAGGAATCGTTAAAATTGTCACGGGAAGTAATAAGCCGGGCGGATGAAACTGGTAAGTCGGCCAAAGAGATGGCTAAAGAGTCAAAGAAACTATCACTTGAAGCCCTGAAAAGAATATCGAAGGCAGATGCCGCTGCCGGGAAAACTGCGGAGAACTCCAAAAAGACCGCCGCGGAAGTGATAAAACGGACCGGGAAAATACCTGAATATACTGTCAAAGACCGGACTGAAGCTTCGTGAGTTTGACGGTAACGATGATATGGTATCAGCTACCATGAAAAGCTTACGGTTACCTTTCAGATCTCAGTATCGTCTCTTTTGCTCTGAAGGCGGATGTCATTGGTTAGTGCCGTCGTCTGCTGGATCATCTCTTTCGCTGAAAACCTTGATTGCTCTACGGTTCTAATTACGCGTTGTCCAAGCGCGGCAAATTCCCATTCCCCTTTTTCCCAGTTCCTGTCCGTCAGTACCCTCAGTTCTTCCAGTTTTGCCGCAACCGCCAGCCATTTGTCGCTGCTTTCCATAATTCTCGTCTCGCCTCTTTGCGCCGTTATCGCCTGTTTATCCCATATTACAATGATGTCGGCAGCTTGTATATGGGTATTTATACTGCGTTTATGGTTCTATCCCTCCTGGATTTACGGCCACTGTTTAAGGCCCTTCCAGAAAGTAATATGCATCGGAGTACTACCGGTAGGCAACAAAAATGGGTAATGTTCTCTGTCCAGTCCGTATCTTCCTTCCCGGACTCATTAACTACTGACGGCGTCTTATAATTATGTACAGAATGATGAATATTATTATGCTAGTTCCGGCGATACCTGCCAACCAGTTTAACAGTAACATATGGCTCTCCTTAGATACATTGCCGGCTTCTCTACCGGTAACGCCGGTCTCGGATTCCCCTGAAACATATCCATTATCGCAGAAAAAGCTCATCCTTTAAAGTAACCGGAGAATATTAAACCTGGACTGAGCGGTTATACTTATTGATACAGTGAGGTCATCATGACTGGTCTGGTGACGGCTTCCGTAAAGTGCCCTTCTTTCTTGACGAAGCCGCATTGTTTACGAAAAGTTTACATGTTCCTCTCGCGCTCTTATGTTTTATTTATCAATCTCCCCGTATCCTGTGAACAAGAACAGGGAGGTGACAATAATGCAAAACGCAACCCGGTGCACGTTAGACCGGAGGTCTTCCGAAGATACCATGGGGCTTGTATCGGTAGAGACGAACATGTCTGCTCCCATGCCGGATTTAGCCCTCTCCAGGGAAGATATGGCCGTTTGGCTCTGGCTGGTCAGTAAGGGCATTGCCAATGCCCTGTCTGGTCTTTCCCAGATGGTCGGACATGAGATAAAGGTGACCTCTCTCGATCTGAAACAACTTCCGGCCAAAGATGCCGCTGGTTTATTGGGAGGGGCAGATGCCCCCGGCGTTGGCATCTACCTGTCAATTGAAGGTGATGCTACCGGGCACCTTCTGCTGGTACATGAACCGAAGATAGCCTTTCAGTTTATTGACCTGCAGCTGGGATTGGATCTGGGGTCAACTCGCACAATAGAAGAAATGGGGCGGTCCGTCCTGGGGGAAATGGGTAACATCACCGGTGCGTTTTTCCTCAATATTCTGGCTGACAGTGCTGACCTGGTCCTCATGCCTTCACCACCATCTGTCATCGTGGACGTTGTGGGCGCCATCATGAGCATACCCTTCGGATCTATCGAGAAAGTACAGGATGACGCCATTGTGGTTAAAGCAACCTTCAATGCCGATGAACGGCAGATGGAAGGCATGTTTATGGTTCTGCCAACTATGGACTTTATGAATACCGTCTTGAGTCGCTCCAGGGGCAAGCTTACCCCTGCTTAAGGGGTTTAATGCCGGAAGTTTTCCGGTCAACGGTCTTTTCAGCCGGCGGCGATAAATTGGCCGCCTTGCCCGCACTAAGAAGGGCGCCGGTGTCATGCTCTGGATATTAAAAAAGGAGGTGTGTCAGCGTGAGACTCCATATGGTGTACGGAGTATGGCAAGTGGACAATATCTGCCCTACCGTTGGTAGGGCAGACTTTTTTTACCTCAATCCGGTGTCGGGTGCTCCTTGAGCTTGCTTCTGCCAGAGAGCACCTGTCTTTTCATGGCCCGGACGCTCCCCATTGATGACAACGCCCCCATCGTATCGGTTACCGTATATCGTCTCCGGTGCCAGTCACGGGCCGCTTCAGTGAGGTTATTGAATAGCCAGTGCCGAGTTTATCCTGGATAATATCTGGGTCGTGCTCGCCGGCTTGGTCAAAAAGGCATCGACCTCCCGCCTGAGTTCCTTCTTTTCGGCAGCATCGATCTGGGATTTACCCGTAAAGTAGATTATTCGCGTTGCCGGTGATATTTCACGCGCCTGCCGGCACACCTCTCTGCCATTCATACCTGGCATCATCAGGTCCAGCAGCATAACATCAGGTCGGTTCTTTTTAATGAGTTTGATTGCCGTCTCTCCGTCAGAGGCCGTAATTGTTTCGTATCCGCTTCGTTCCAGGATGCGGCGCAGAACATCGCACATACGCGGTTCGTCGTCAACAATCATGATTCTAGCTCGCCCGGTTTCCATTCATCACCTCCCCCTTCACCCGATTGTCGTTATCCAGGGGTATATTCTATGGTGAAGGTAGCTCCACCCGCCTCGTTGTTCTCAGCGCGTATCAGACCATCATGACGGCTGATTATACCATAACAGGTGCTCAAACCCAGACCGGTGCCTTTCCCGACTTCCTTTGTAGTATAAAATGGGTGGAATCCTTGGTTAAGTTTATCCTCAGGTATCCCGGTACCGTTATCGGCGACGGAGACCATTGCCCATCCCCCATTTATTCGGCTCAACACCAAATAAACGATAGGTTCCCTCGGACCATCCCAGCCTGTTCGTATCAAGATACCGGCTGTAGTGACCAAAATTGCCGACAATTTCAGCACTCGTATAATGTCGCTTGTTTTCCTGCAGTGCCTTTTCTACCCGCCGCCGTTTCTCCAAAGCTCTCGTTGCGATGATACCGTAAACAGTAAAGGGTGGAACTACGGCCAGTGTTACATGTAATACCCGTCCCTGGGTAGTCGTATGCGGAAACAGGTAATCAGCCGCCAGCATGATTCCCCGGACGATCAGTGCCGGTACCAGAAATCCGACGATAACTCTGGTTCTGCTTTCCATTTAGGCATTCCCTGTTTTTGGCGGGGAGGCTATTTCCGGCTCGCTTGCCCTCAAGGAATATCGGGCGTTCTTGCTCCTAAAAACCGAGCTTGAGTATAGCCCTTACTGGAGCAATTGTCAATACACTCTCAACAAGGCGGCCGCTTTGACCAGGCAATACGTCTGCTGGTTTGCCTTTTAGCTATACTGCTCTCGGTCACCAAGTGATATTCACAGAATGTTTACGCTTTACCTGATATTCTTATGCCTTGTTTATCCGCCTGGCGATATCCTGTAACTGAAAGAGGAAGGAGACAAGCATGATACAAAAAAGAGTGATTTCTGGGCTTGCACGAGGCTCTTGTAGACCGTCTCCTTCCCTCTTTCTGCCGAACCTCATCTGATAACGGGGACCGCTACCCGCCATAATTACGCCGCTGATTTTACCCTGGAACTTCATAACTCGGCTTTTCTGAGACAGGCGGCCTGGCTTTACCGCTACTGTTACTTTAACCGTAAAGTCGCTTCCTGTCAGTTCCATTCACCGCTTATAAAATTTTGCGTACCAAGGAGGCCGGAAAAATGTGAAAAAAAATAGCGCCGCCGTAATCGGTATTAAATAGGGAAGAAAGGAGGAAATATGTACCGGAAATTTGCTGCCGCTTTAAGAAACCTGCACCGTCGTCAGAAAGGCATGACCGGGCTTGAAACGGCCATCATCTTGATTGCCTTCGTCACCGTTGGCTCGGTGCTGGCCTACAGCGTTCTCTCGGCGGGTATCTTCTCCGCAGAAAGAGGTAAGGAGGCGGTCTACAAGGGTCTCTCAACAGCCCAGAACACTGTGAAAGTCCAGGGCAACGTGCTCGGGTTCAGCTCTAATAACACTATCCAAGAGATTCAGTTTACCCTGGGTTTGGCTATGTCTGACCAGAGAGTGGATACGGGCTCCATTATCGTTAATTACTATGACGTGAATACGCATTCGGAAAACGTCACCGCCACTTTTACCAAGAGTGTCCAGAGTGCGGAACGGGGTGCCGTCACTGCGATGGAAGGTGACGAGTTGTTTATCGCTCTGATTACGATACCTGCCAGCGTCACCCTGGGTCTCTATCATAAATTCACCCTCCAGCTGATGCCGCCCTCTGGCGCCACTCTCACCATCACTCGGACCACGCCCGGCGCGTTAACTCCGGTGACTGAACTGTACTGACGTTGGGGCAATTCACATCACTGGCGGCGCTGACGGGACGCCAGGTAAACCACCTCAGTGAAAGTAGCAGAGACCTCTAGAGATGGGGGTCTCTGCTTTTTACCTTGCTTCATCCCGACCTTTCCAGATTGAAATACCTCTCTGCGGCTTTACCTTTATCTGGTTTAGGACATTATCAATATGACCCGAACATCTCAAAATATCGAACCCTTTGGGACTGGTCGGCCGCGTCGCCGGTGTTACAATCATTATGTACTTACTTTTACCTGTCGTTAGGAGTAATACTGATGATTTCCCACGTTTCGGCAACTTGTCGGCACCACTGGATAATTGAAAGTGCCAGTGGCCCTACCAGTGGCGGTGTATGCAAACTCTGTGGCGAGAAAAAAGGTTTTTATAACTCATGGGAGGATTTTCTCACGCGCTGGCAGCACGCCCGCCCTCTGGATCTTCCGGAGTTACCGAAAATTGAAACTAGCCTTCAAGAATCCGGAAAATAACTGGCCGCTGTTTGCATCTCGTCACTCACCCCCCGGCTTTCATCACCGTGGCAGTTATCCCTGCCTTCAACCCTAACCGGTGCTGCCTGGCTCCTCTGCTGTCTCTTTATTTGTTCACTCCATAAAGCTGTCGCCGGCATCTTATTTATCCCTTTGCCCCACCCTCTTCAACCGGCCGGCCATGTTTTCAGCAACGCCTTTGTATCAAAGCAGTTTCGGCCTGCCTGTCTCCTCCTTCATCTCAGCGAGAAGATGTTTACCAATTATTTACACGTTTGCCTCATATCTTTATGTTCTGTTTGCCGTTTCAGCCATATGCTGATATTGAAACGGATTGGCGGTTACGGAAATTCAGGACGAGTCCAATACCGAAAATAACTTTTTACCTGTTGACTCGTCGAAAGGAAGTACTGACGATGAAAAGTATGATGGAAAAGGCCCATATACTCCTGGTTGATGAGGACGTGACATATCGCCATACCCTGCGGCAAATACTGGAGAACGAAGAAGATATGGAGGTAGTCGGCGATTGTACTTCCGCCGAGGAAGCCTTCTCCCAGGTGGAGGTTCTCTCTCCGAACATTGTCCTTATGGACACCAATCTGCCCGGCCTGGATGGTATTGAAGCTTGCCGGACTCTGTCGTTGAACAGGCAGGCTTGTCAGGTTATCATGCTGACCTCGCATACGGGATTAATCGATTACGCCCTGAAAGCTGGAGCCGTCGGCTACTACCCGAAGAAGATAGGACAGAGTGCACTGTTAAGTGCCGTCAGGCTCGCTTGCAAATGGCAGTCACTCAGTGCGAAGAGAGGCGCCGGTGTCTACTCAGTTCGGCATATAGAGGCCATGATACTGGAAAACCTGAGTCAGTTCACTGCCGAGACTACGGATGATTCGCCGGACCCTGACTGGCTGTCGTCCACGGCTGATAATCCTGGTGCCGTGAAGACGGTAACGTTGGTACTACCTCCATTTGGTGATGCTTATCGCCTGCAAAGATTCATTGACTGCGTACTGGATACGTTTCAGGCCAAACATATAAAAACGGTCGGCTCCTGGAACGGTACTCATCTGACCCTTGAATTAAAAAGCCCGGTTTCTCTGGCCAATATCTTTGATGAGCTATTGAAGATGCCTGAGATAGCGGAAGTGGAATGCTGCCTGCAGACCCCGGCCGCCTTAAAACACTCAGGTACTGCCCCTGAAGATGAAGCCGCGCTTGGGTCAAAGATCTCGGTAACCTTTGGTCGGCATGAGCCGTCATCACCAGAGCCTGAGAACGCCGGCCAGTATCTGGATTTGCCGGAGATGCAGCCTCAAGGAGTGATGGTGAATTAACCGATAATTGTGGGATATAGACCGGATAACCTTTCAAATATTAAGGAGTAGGCTCGTGCAACAGATACAGACGCTTAGTAAAGATGACATTGCCGTATGGACTTGGCTCGTGAGCAAAGGAATTGCTAATGCCTTGTCGGGACTTTCTAAAATGGTAGGGCAGGAATTCAGCGTTACCTCACTCAACCTGAGGCAGCTCCCGGCCAAAGATGCGGCCCTTCTACTGGGTGGGCCGGAAAATCTCGTCGTCGGTATTTGTATGCAAATTCACGGTGACGCCGCCGGACAACTTATGCTGATTCATGACCCCAGGATGGCCTATGAATTAATTGATATCCAGCTGGGGTTGCCTCAAGGTTCGACGTGCTCCCTGGGGGAAAAAGAGCGCTCTGTTTTGGAAGAGATGGGCAATATCACCGGTTCTTTTTTCCTGAATGCCCTGGCCGATGCCACCAACCTTAGCCTGTCCCCCTCACCGCCCACCGTAATGGTAGATATGGCCGGGGCTATCCTGGGTATCACGCTGGCGCAGATAATGCAGCAGCAGGACCATATCCTCACCATAAAAGTAACCTTCGGCACTTTAAATCGGCAGGTAGACGGGATATTTTTAGTCATGCCAACCTTGGAGTTTCTCTCCGTCCTCTTGAATCATTCGCCTGTACCCTGCGCTGTTTCCTGAACTGCCCCTGGTTTAATTTATTCCCCTGAAATTACCGGCCTACCTGGGCCTTGAAGTGCTTCGCCGGTATCGGAAAATCACGAAATGAGCGATATGTATAAAACAAGGGAACAACTGACGGATGAATTGAACGACCTGCGCCAGACCATCGTTGAAATAGAGATGTCCGCGGCACTGCGGGAGCGCGTGGATAGTGAACTCAGGATAAACGAAAACCGTTACCGCCTCCTTGCTGACAATATATCAGACGTTATCTGGACTATGGATATGAATTTGAGGTTTACTTATGTCAGCCCATCCATATTTAACATGCGGGGTTACAGCGCTAAAGAAGCTGAATCCCAGTCGCTGGAGGAAATCCTTACGCCTTCTTCCTATAGCTCCATGATGAAAGTACTGGTGGAAGAATTCGCCATCGAAAATATGGAGTCAAAGGATCTCACGCGATCACGCACGCTGATACTGGAGGTAAGACGGCGGGACGGCTCTCGAATCTGGACTGAAACCAGGATAACTTTCCTCAGAGATGCCTCTGATAGAGCCATCGGGATGATGGGCGTTACCCGTGACATTATAGAGCGAAAAAGAATGGAAGAGCAACTGCGGCAGTCCCAGCTCCTGGCTTCTCTTGGTGAAATGACCGCCGGGATTGCCCATGAGGTGAATAACCCGCTCGGCATCATCTTACTGCATTCCGAACTGCTCAACGCCGGCAACCTGCCCGGGCCGGTTAAAAAAGACCTGAAAGTGATTCATGACGAAGCCAGGCGCGCCGCCCGTATAATGTCTGACCTTCTCACCTACAGCCGGGGCATCAGGGCTCGGGTAAGGCCCACGGATTTGCACAAAATACTGGCCAGGGTGATAGAAATGCGGAGTTATGCGGAAAGGGTGCGGAATATTAACGTAACCACTGACCTGCACAGTGGTCCGCTCTGCGTCAAGGGCAACTCATCCCAGCTTACCCAGGTCTTCATAAATCTCATGCTCAACGCGGAAGAAGCTCTCCGGAAGTCCCCGGGCGACCGTATCATCAACATAACCACCCGGATAGACGTAAGCTGGGCACAAGTCTCCATCGCCGATAACGGTATCGGCATCCCCGAGAACAAACTGAATCACGTGTTCCACCCGTTTTATACCACCAAGAAAATCGGGGAAGGCACCGGCCTGGGCTTAAGCACATGTTACGGTATAATTAGCAGTCATGGTGGTCTGATTCATGCCGAGAACAACGAGACGGGTGGAGCCACCCTCACCGTAGAACTGCCCCTGGTCAAATGCACGGTTCCGGAGCGAAAGGCGCCGTCAAAAAATACAGGAATTCAAAGAACAACTTAGAAGCTCTACAGGGAAATTAATCTGACGAAATGTTTACCTGCCGGCTATTTCGACTGAATTGACCAATGCTACGCTAAGAGCGGTTATCCCCGGTACGGCTGCAAACTGAACTTCAGAACAATCGGTGGTGTTTTATTTATTTAGCGCCCGCGCCAACTCCAGGAGACCTAGATCCAGCTTTTTTTTGTTAGCAACCACCTCTGCCAGCGGGGTAGCGGCTATCTCACTTTTAATCAAACCCACCAGTATGCCGTGCTCGCCCTGTGCCAGGTACTTCGTCGCTGCCGCGCCCATCCGTGTGCTCAGCAACCGGTCGAAGGCACCGGGTGCACCACCCCGTTGCACATGTCCCAAAATCACCACCCTGAGGTCGAAGCCCAATCGCTCGCTATGCTCTTGGAAGTACTGCCGCAACTTCTCGGCATTGTACCGTGCACCTTCCGCAATGACTACCAGTGCGTGTGCTTTACCTTTGCCATAATCGACGCGCAGCCGGGCAGCGATAGTTTCAGGGCCGGTCTCTATTTCAGGGATAATAACGAACTCGGCGCCACCGGCGATACCGGCCATCAAAGCAAGGTAGCCACAATCACGGCCCATGACTTCGACAAGAAAAGCTCTATGGTGGGCCGAAGCCGTAATCTTTAGCCGGTCTATCGCCTCAAGAGCTATGTTTAATGCGGTATCCACTCCAATGGTGATTTCTGACCCGTAAAGGTCGTTATCAATGGTAGAGGCCACACCTATCACCGGATAACCCATCTTGGACAGTTCATAAGCTCCTGCCTGGGATCCATTACCCCCAACAACAACCAGCGCATCTATGCCATGCGCTTGCAGTGTTCTCAGCGCCTTCAGACGGCCGTCTTCTGTCTTGAATTCGGGACAGCGACTACTACCCAGAACCGAGCCACCCTGCTGGATTATGCCACCCACATCCCGCGCTCCCATCGCTATTATGTTTTCGTTGATGAGGCCGGTATAGCCGTGATTGACACCGAATACCTCCCACCCTTTATCCAATCCGGTCCGCACCACCGCCCTGATAGCAGCATTCATACCGGGAGCATCACCTCCGCTTGTCAACACTGCGATACGCTTCATGTCACCCCCTGGTCTCTCATTATCAGTATTACCCGATGTGGCCCGGTCAACACCCAAGTCGCCGCCTTCAATTTATGGACGGCGGATAGAACTTTAGGCAGGGTATTATTCCCTCTAACAACCGATGTTACCAGCCCGAATCAGCCCTGCATAGTAATCCTGGTCTCCATTAATTGGGCCTCTTGTCTCAATGAATTTACTTCAAAAGACCGAATCTAACATTTTTAACAATCCGGCTTTTAGGAAAACCCCATTAAAAGACGTCCTTAAAAGAAGTGCCTCCTTCTTTTATTAGACATGACAGCACATTTAAGCGCATTGCTGCCCGGTGGGGGGAAAATTCCTTTTTAACGTACCGGTGTCTTTATAAACAGGAATATAATTAAAGTTTTCCGCCAATATGACTCCGAAGCTATCATCTGAGATATTGAACCAAATGGCTCAAACATCTGACCCCTGCGGATATCGCCTTTATTTCCTTAACTATTTACAATTGAAATGGCTCACTGCCCATGACTCGAATGGTGTGTCTTGTGGATAAGAGGCCATAAGGTTTCTAGTGAGGCCAGTCATGAAAACTGAAAACAAGATTATCATCACCACTATCCTCCTTGCCTTATTATTTTGGGTAGTTGACGCCGCATTAGACCATTTTCTTTACCGTGAATGTTCATTCCTGGAGGCATTGATTTTTGAACTTCCAGCCAAGGATATATATATGCGTATGCTGGGAAGTGCCTTTATTCTCGTATTTGGCGCCATCATGGCCGGAGTAACAATCCGCCGTAAACAATCTGAAGAAACACTCCGTGAGTCTGAGGAAAAATATCGTACTTTACATGACAATATGGTGGAAGGTGTGGTTTATCGAGATGCAGATGGAGAAATAATCTCTATGAACCCGGCCGCCGAACGTATTCTGGGTGTAAAAGCAAAACAAATCAAAACACTCGAGCTGATAAAGAATAACATGAGGGCAATCCATGAAGACGGCTCAGATTATCCTATTGAACAACATCCGGTCTTTGAGGCATTAAGAACCGGACAACCTGTTAGTAACCGGGCGATGGGCATTTTCCATAAAAAAGAAGGCGGCTTCAGGTGGGTCAATGTTAACGCCGTTCCGCAATTTAGAACGGGAGAGGCTAAACCATATCAGGTATTTGTTACCTTCGATGACATCACCGAGCGCAAACAGACGGACGAAAAAATACGGGAAAGTGAAGAATGTCTCCGTGCTGTCATTACCAATGTGCCCGTCGTCTTATTCGCGTTAGACCGTAACGGCATTTTTACACTTTCAGAAGGGAAAGGACTAGATACCTTAGGACTGAAACCGGGCGAGGTCGTCGGGCAGTCAGTGTTCAATGTGTACAAGGAGGTACCTGAGATTATCGAATCCTGTAATCGCGCCCTCGCTGGCGAAACATTTATCTCCATTGTGGAAGTCGGCGTATCAGTATTTGAGACACTGTATTCCTCGATCAAAAATGACAACGGAGAGGTCACGGGTGC
>CBDUSH010000012.1:0-23007 GCA_965369965.1 uncultured bacterium
CGGAGGTCATGCTCATAACCACAGTTCAGACACTGCTCGTACCAGCCATACTGGTCCCGGTCAACCAGCACGGTACCCCCGCATCTCGGGCAACCGCTTAATTTCAGCATTAGTACACCTTGCTTCCCGGCTCTCTTCTACCCTCATGAGGCAAGTCAGGGAAGAGCCTGAGAACCAGCCGCTTATTATTCAGATGGATTCGCAATATGGTTTTCCGTTCATTTCTCTTGCTCACTCAGGGTGGAACAACGCCACTCTCCTGAGGTTCATTTCTCTCCAGACTTCCAGCGTCACTTCATTACCTGCCGGACAGGCCATCATCATTCCCAGCAGACGGGCTTCTCCTTCCAGCTTGACGCCGTTGTAACTGAGAATGACATCGCCGACTTGCACTCCGGTCCGGTCAGCCGGACTGTCCGGGATTACTTCAGTGACCAGAACCCCTGAAGAAACACCCAGGGCATAGTAATCGGAAAGCCCCGGAGTGACCTGAAGGTAACTAATCCCGAGGTCGGCAATAGTGGCCGTTTCCAGCGCCGACTCATCCGGAGACAGGCCGGTTATCTGCCGGAAGAGGAAAAATGACCCCAGGCCGAGCAGGAGCAGGGCAGCCGCGGCCACGCCGATTGTGGTTATCCGGCGTTGATTTGCAGCGCTTTTCCGGAAAAAGAAAGACACCATAAATACCGGAATACCTCCTGTATTCATGATGCCATGCTTTGCTTAGAGCGGTCTGAGAATTTACTTAGAAGATGTTAAGATTACAACCTGCCGTAGTCCTGACGGTTGAACACAGGGCCCCCCGATGACTGATTACCGTCCCCGGCGCCATCCCTTGAGACGGTTACTCAGAGCCTCAGCCAGACTGTAAACGTGCTGCCCCGGCCCGGCTCACTGGTAACGGTGACTCTTCCCCGGTGCTGTTCGGCGACGCCTTTGACGATGGCGAGTCCGAGGCCGGTACCTCCGCCCGCCCGGGAACGAGCCCTATCCACCCGGTAAAAACGGTTAAAAATATGAGGCAGGTGCTCAGGGGCAATCCCCGGCCCGTTATCCGCCACCTCCAGACACGCCCACTCCCTTTCCCGGTAAAGGGACACTGTAATGGTGCTGCCCCGGGGAGTGTATTTGGCGGCATTATCCAGCAGGTTCCCCAGCAGTTGTTTCAGTTTTTGAGTATCGCCTTTTACCACCAGGTTCTCCTGGCGCCCGATGTCGATAGCGTGGTTTCCCGCCAGGGATTTCACCCGTTCTGTTTCGTCGAAAAGAATTTCTTTCAGGGAAACCGGTTCCTGCCGACCTGACTGACCCGACTCAACTTCAGCCAGGGTAAGGAGGTCGCTTATTATTTTTGCCATGCTGACTATCTCGGCCTCGATCACCCGAATTGACTCGCCGCGCTCCGGCTCACTCAGGTTCCGTTTCAGCAAATCCAGGTTACCCCGGATGACGGTCAGCGGCCCTCTCAGTTCGTGGGAAGCATCAGCGACGAAGTGTTTCTGCGACTGAAAGACCTGGTGTAAATGCTCAATCATCTGGTCAAAGGTAGCCGCAAGCTGCCCGATTTCATCTTTCGGGCCGACGTAGCCTACCCGGCGGGCAAGGTCGGTACTGGCCTCGATACTCCGGGCCGTCCGCGCGATCTGACTTACCGGAGATAAGGCGCTCCTGACCATCATGCCGCCCGATACCGCGGCCAGCGCCAGCGCCACCAGAATGCTGGTGATGAGCGCCCACCTGACCTGACTCATCGTGGCATCGATCGGGTTTAAGGACTCGGCCACCTCCAGCAGGAGCACCTGGTCCTTCAGACGCAAAGGGGAAACCATAATCCTGACATTAGCGCCATCGCCGGCGGCCACCGTCTCAATGGCGGCTTCGCCGGCAAACCCTTTTTCGAGCAGGGAGGGATTTACCGGCAGTTCCTGTTCGCCAAGACTGTCTGATTTCACCACCACGCTGCCATTTTGATCGATAAACTGAATATAAAGTCCCGGAAAAGCGAACTCGTTGATCGGCGGTAACTGGGCATGAATCACGTCATAATCGAGGGGGGACGGGATTTCCCGGGCGTTAAGCGTGCCGTGTATTCGCGCCGAATGTACCCTCAGATGATCATCAACCTGATTGCTGAGGTAACGCTGCAGCAGGAAATGAAGGACAATACCGGATAAAATCAGGATGACACAGAGTATCAGGGCAAACCATAGGGTTAATCGCCAGCGAATCGGCATGGATCACTCTCTCAGTACGTAACCTACGCCGCGAACGGTCTGAATTAATCTGGTGTGACCGTGGACCTCCAGTTTTGAGCGTAAGTAGCGCACATAAACCTCAATTACGTTGGACTCACCGCCGAAGTCGAATCCCCAGACTCTTTCGTAGATCAAGTCCCGCTTTAACACCTGGCGCGGGTGGCGCAAAAACAGCTCCAGCAGGTCAAATTCCTGAGCGGTTAGTTTTATAAATTGATTACCGCGCTTCACTTCCCTGGTTGCAGTGTTCAGAGACAGGTCACTGAAACGAAAAACTTCGGCGGCTTTCGGGTGCCGCCGACGGAGCAAGGCCCTGACCCTGGCCAGAAGCTCATCAAAGGCGAAAGGCTTGACGAGATAGTCATCAGCGCCACTCTCAAGACCGGCTACTCTATCGGCCACGGTGCCTTTGGCGGTGAGCATCAGGATGGGGACGTCGCCGGCACTGCGGAGCCGCTGGCTGACTTCCAGGCCGTCAATCCCCGGCATCATGACGTCCAGTATGACCAGGTCAGGCTCCTTTTCCCGGGCCCCGGCCAGGGCTTCGGCGCCGTCACCGGCCGTATCCACGTCATAGCCTTCATAAATCAGACCCCGCCTCAGAAAACTCACGATTTCAGGGTCATCATCGACAACCAATATGCGCATCTTCAGTCAGACACTTCCTCGGCTTCGCTTTCTTTCCGGACTAAACGGGGAGGTCACCACCGATATTTGTTCGCCTTTATTATACACCGGTTAGAGAAATTTGAGAAAGAGTTAAGTCGGCAACAATTTAAGGTATAAAGGGTATAATATCTATTGGGATAATCAAACGATTGACGGGTGCGGCATGAAGAAATCCCGGTTCTTTGTTTTATTACCTGTCTTCGGGTCATTTATTCTCGTAGCGAAGCGAAGCAATCCAGCACAATTGCCGTTAGAGATTGCTTCATCGCGGCGGTCCTCGCGATAACATAACGGGCAGGGGGTGAAGTCGCCCGATTCCGCCGGTTCCAAAGCGGAAACGGGGGCGGGAGGAGGGGCTGAAAAACAGGCTATTCTGTTGACTTTTCCTACGGCATAAGCTAGACTGGTCGCTGGGTGGATATCAGAATCTACCCGGCAATAAGTCTGAGTACTTTCTCCCAAAAAGACTCAGCTTTAATTATGCCAGACGCAAGACTCTGATCATGAAGATTGCAATCAGCGGGAAAGGTGGCGTAGGCAAGACTTTATTAGCATCTTTACTCTCCAAGGTATTTGCCAAGTCCGGCTACTCGGTACTGGCAATAGACGCCGACCCGGATGCTAATATGGCCGCTACCCTCGGTTATTCTCATCCCGAAAAAATAATCCCCATATCCGAAATGAAAGACCTGGTGGCCGAGAGAACGGGAGCGCAGTCCGGGCGTGCCGACGTTTATTTCAAGCTGAACCCCAAGGTGGACGACCTGCCCGAAAAATACTGGCAGGAGCTTGACGGCGTCAAGCTAATGGTGATGGGGCGGACGAAAAAGGGGGGCAGCGGCTGTTACTGCCCGGAAAGCGTGCTGCTGAAAGCCCTGATAAGCCACCTGCTGCTGGCCAGAGACGAGGTAATCATCATGGACATGGAAGCCGGCATAGAACACCTGGGGAGAGCCACCGCCGGGGCCGTTGACAAGCTGATAATGGTGGTGGAGCCGGGGCGGCGCAGCCTGGAAACCGCCCGCACGATACAGGGGCTGGCCGGGGACATCGGCCTGAAAAACCTGGCCCTGGTGGGCAACAAGATACGGGGGCAGTCAGACAGGGACTTCCTGACCTCCAGCCTGCCTGACCTGGAATTTATCGGCTTTATCCCTTACGACCGGGCGGTAGTTGACGCCGACCTGGCCAGCCAACCCATTCTTGAGGCCAGCGCAACGGTGACCGGTGAGGTAACGGATATTTTTCACAAACTGACCGCGGAGTCCGGGTAATAAACCGCGGGAGATTAATACCGACAAAGTAACTGACAGGAGGTTTTTGTGGCTTACGACGCAACCAAAATGAAGGACTGGCAGATTTCCGAAGCGGCCGAAGCGAATATGCCGACCCCGGAAGAGTGGCGGGAGAAGCTGGGGCTTGAGAAAGACGAAATGCTCCCTTACGGGAGAATCGCCAAGCTGGATTTTCTCAAGATTATCGAGCGCCTCAAGGACAAGCCGGACGGCAAGTACATCGAGGTTACCGCGATTACCCCCACCCCGTTGGGAGAAGGTAAGAGCACTACTTCCTGCGGCCTGATGGAAGGCCTGGGCAAGCGTGGCGTCAACGTCGGGGGCGCCCTCCGGCAGCCTTCGGGCGGGCCGACGATGAATATTAAGGGAACCGCCGCCGGCGGCGGCAACGCCCTGCTTATCCCGATGACCGAATTCTCCATGGGCCTCACCGGTGATATCAACGATATTATGAACGCCCATAACCTGGCCATGATAGCCCTGACCGCCCGGATGCAGCACGAGCGCAATTACAACGACGAGCAGTTGGCCCGGCTCACCAGTATGCGGCGCCTCGACGTCGACCCGACCCGCGTGGAGATGGGCTGGATAATGGATTTCTGTGCCCAGAGCCTGCGCAACATCATCATCGGTCTCGGCGGCCGGCAGGACGGCTTTACCATGCAGTCCAAATTCGGTATCGCCGTAGGCTCCGAGCTAATGGCAATCCTGTCCATCGTTACCGACCTGACCGATCTGCGAAAACGGCTGGGCGAAATTACGGTGGCTTACGATAAGGCGGGAAAGCCCGTCACCACCGGTGACCTTGAGGTGGGCGGCGCGATGACCGCCTGGATGCGCAATACCATCAACCCCACCCTGATGTCCACCGCCGAGTACCAGCCCTGCATGGTTCATGCCGGGCCTTTTGCCAATATCGCCGTGGGGCAGTCTTCCATCATTGCCGACCGAATCGGCCTGAAGATGTTCGATTACCACGTCACCGAGAGCGGTTTTGCCGCCGACATCGGTTTTGAAAAGTTCTGGAACGTCAAGTGCCGCTACAGCGGACTCAAGCCGCACGTATCGGTGCTCACGACCACTATCCGCGCCCTGAAGATGCACGGGGGCGGTCCCAAGGTGGTGGCCGGTCTGCCGCTGCCGGAGGAATATACCAAGGAGAATGTCGGGCTGGTGGAAGCCGGTCTGCCCAACATGCTGCACCTTATCGGCGTTATCCGCCGGTCCGGTATCAACCCGGTGGTCTGCATCAACGCCTTCCACACCGATACCGATGCCGAGATCAGCGTGATACGGAAAGCGGCCGAAGCCGCCGGCGCGCGCGTTGCCCTGTCCCGGCACTGGGCGAATGGCGGTGAGGGCGCTCTGGAACTGGCCGATGCCGTGATTGACGCCTGCAAAGAAGAAAATGACTTCAAATTCCTCTACCCGAACGAAATGAAGCTGCGCGACCGCGTGGCGGAGATCGCCACGGTTGTCTACGGCGCCGACGGCGTCTCCTGGACACCGGAAGCCGAGACCAAAGCCAAAGCGTTTGAAGCCGACCCGAAGTATGATGAGTACGCCACGATGATGGTCAAGACACACCTGAGCCTCTCCCACGACCCGGTACGCAAGGGTGTCCCCAAGGACTGGACGCTGCCCATCCGCGATATCCTGCTTTATTCGGGAGCCAAGTTCCTCTGCCCGCTGGCCGGAACCATCACCCTGATGCCGGGCACTTCATCCAATCCGGCTTTCCGGAGAGTGGACGTGGATACCCAGACCGGTAAAGTCCAGGGGCTTTTCTAAAGACTCAGCGCAAGGAGTTAGACGACGGAAACCGCAGTGAAGAAAAAGCTGAAGGTTCACTTCAGTCCGGACAATGTTTACATTGTGGTGGAACAGGGGGAGAATCTCCTGCAGGCCGCCATCTCGGCCGGAGTGCGCGTCTATGCCTCCTGCGGGGGGGCAGGCACCTGCGGTACCTGTAAAGTCAAGATTGAGAGCGGGGAGGTGGAAACCACCCGCACCGAGAAGCTGTCCGACAAGGAATACCGGCAGGGAATAAGACAGGCCTGCCAGAGCCGGGTGATGACCAATCTATCGGTCTACGTGCCGGTAGAATCGAGGCTGGAGAAAGCCGTCCTGGCCGGTGAGCAGAAAAGGGTGTCCCAGGTGCTGGCCTCCGGATGGCGGTTCAAACCGCCGCTGAGCAAGTACTTCCTGGAGCTGTCCCCGCCCACCGCCGAGGATAACCTGAGTGACCTGTCCCGGCTGCTGCGCGGCATGAGACAGCGCTACAACCTCAGCCACCTGTCGGTTGATTTCCACGTGATGAAGAAACTGGCCGGCGCCCTGCGGAAGGGTAAGTGGAAAGTAACCGTGACCACCCTGGTTACCGCCAGCAAACCCCGGGCCGGCGAAGAACGGCGGCCGAGGGTGATAAATATCGAGCCGGGGGACAGCCGGGAAAAACATTATTCACTGGCTTTCGACATCGGCACGACGACCATCTGCGGACAACTGCTGGAACTGAACCGGGGTAAGGTGGTCGCCGAACATATCGCTTACAACGGGCAAATCAGCTACGGGAATGACGTCATCGCCCGTATTAATTTTTCCCAGAAACCGGGCGGGCTGAAAAAGCTGCAAAAGGCAACCGTGGCCACCATTAACGACGTAATCGGGGAGATGCTGGCCGCCAGCCGGGTGGACGCGAAGCACATCGGCCACCTGATGGTGGCCGGAAACACCACCATGACCCAGATTCTGCTCGGGCTGGAAACCAAATATATCAGGCTGGCTCCCTATACCCCGTTAGCCAATTTCTTTCCGCCGGTGGAAGCCGCCTCGCTGGGTATCAAGCTCGACAAGCACGTCCACGTTTACACTTTTCCGGCGGTGGCCAGCTATGTCGGCGGCGACATTGTTTCCGGCGTCATCGGCGCCGGCATACACCAGAGGAAAAAGCTTACCTTTTTCATGGATATCGGGACGAACGGTGAAATAGTCATCGGTAATTCGGACTGGATGGTGACCGCTTCCTGTTCGGCGGGGCCGGCATTCGAGGGCGGCGGGATCAAGCACGGCATCGTCGCTTCCGAGGGCGCCATCGAAGATTTTGATATCGACCACGCCAGCCTGGAGCCGAAAATCGACACCATCGGCCAGAAGAAGCCGAAAGGAATCTGCGGCTCCGGCCTGATAAACATCGTCGCCGGCCTGCTGGAGGCGGGAGTTATCGGCCAGAACGGCAAGTTTCACCGCCGCCTGCCCACGAAAAGAATCAGGCCGGGCAGCGACGGCTACGAGTACGTGCTTTCCTGGGCCGGGGAAACCCAGATAGACCGGGATATCGTCATCACCGAGGTGGACATCGACAACCTGATGCGGGCCAAGGCGGCCATGTTTGCCGGCTGCCAGACGCTGAGCCGAAGCGTGGGGATAGAGTGCCGTGACTTTGAGCAGGTGATTATCGCCGGGGCTTTCGGCAGTAATATCAATATTGAAAAGTCGATTACCATCGGGCTGTTGCCCGACCTGCCCGCCGACCGGTTTATTTTCGTGGGTAACGGCTCGCTGCTGGGAGCGAGGCTGACCTCTTTCTCCACCGACCTGCTGGACGACGCCCGCCGGGTGGCCCAGATGATGACCAACATAGAACTGAGCGAGAGCGCCGATTTTATGAATAACTACATCGCCGCCTTGTTCCTGCCGCACACCAACGCCAGAGAGTTTCCCACCGTAAGTAAAAGGCTGGCCGGAGTCTCAAAATGACACCGGGCCGAGGATAATAATTTGAGCATTAATATTGCCGTGGCCGGTAAAGGCGGCAGCGGAAAAACATCTATCACCAGCCTGGTGATACGCTATCTGATGAAGAAAGGGCCGGGCCCGATCCTGGCCGTGGACGCCGACCCTAACGCCAACCTGGGAGACGGGCTGGGGTTGATTCCCCACAAAACTATCGGCTCCATCATCGCCACTTTCAACGAGGAGAAAATCAACATCCCGGCCGGCATGACCAAAGAAGCTTACCTGGAATTCCGGCTGCATGACGCCATGCTGGAAAGCAAAGGCCTGGACATGGTAACGATGGGCAGGGGCGAGGGCGCCGACTGCTACTGCTACCCCAACCTGCTGCTCCGGAAATTCCTGGACAACCTGTCGGGAAGTTACGCCTATGTGGTCATGGACAACGAGGCCGGCATGGAGCACCTGAGCCGGAGAACGACCCAGAACATCGACGAGCTTTTCCTGATTTCCGACCATTCCGTAAAAGGAGTGCGCACCCTGGCCCGCCTGCGGGACCTGATAACGGAGCTGAAGCTGAGGGTGAAAAGGCAATCGGTAATTATTAATTTCGTACCCGGCGGGATAGACCCGCTGCTGAGTGAGGAAATGGGGCGGCTGGGTATCGAACCGGCGGCGGTTGTGCCTGTCGACAAGACTATCAGCGAGTACGACCTGAACTCAAAGTCACTGCTGGAACTGCCTGATACGGCGGCGTCCCGAACAGTGGACGACCTGATGGATAATCTTTTATAATCCGGTGGGACCGGGATAATAATTTTTTGCAGGAGTTGAAATGACGGCACGAATAATAAGCGGTACCGAGACCGCCCGGCAAATCCGCGAGGAACTAAAGCAGGAGATCGCCTCGCTTAAAGAGAAGCATAACCTCGTCCCGGGACTGGTTACCGTCCTCGTCGGGGCGGATCCGGCCTCCCAGGTCTACGTGGGCGCCAAGGAGAAGACGTCAAAAGAACTGGGCATCTATTCGGAAAGGTATGACATACCGGCGGAGACGACGCAGGAAGAGCTTCTGGAGAGGATCGACCGGCTGAATAAAGACCCCAAAATTCACGGTATCCTGGTGCAGCTGCCCCTGCCCAAGCATATCAAGGAAACGGAAATCCTTTTCGCAATCGACCCTAAAAAGGACGTGGATGGATTTCATCCGGTAAATGTGGGAAAATTGATGATAGGAGAGGCGGATTATCTGCCTTGCACGCCGCACGGCATCCAGCAGCTTCTGGTCAGGTCCGGCGTTGAAATTTCCGGCGCGGAAGTGGTTATCCTGGGTAGAAGTAACATCGTCGGGAAGCCGATTGCCAACATCCTGCTTCAGAAAAAAGAAGGGGCGAACGCGACGGTGACGGTGTGCCACACCGGAACGCGCGACGTTAAATTTCATACCCGGCGCGCCGATATCCTGATCGTGGCGGCGGGACGGCCCAAAGCGGTGACCGCCGATATGGTCAAGGAAGGGGTGGTGGTGATTGACGTGGGGGTGAACCGGCTGGGCAAAACGGCCGAGGGCAAGTCCATCCTGGCCGGAGACGTTGATTTCGAAGCGGTAAAAGAGAAAGCCAGCGCCATCACGCCGGTGCCGGGCGGGGTGGGGCCGATGACGATAACCATGCTGATGCTGAATACGGTCAAGGCAGCCAAAGTGGCCGCCGGCCTGATCTAAAGGAGGGCAAATATGGAATACAAGATTGAGGAAAAGAGCGCTCCCGGCAGGGACAAGGTTGAGATACTGGGAGCCACCTATGAGGAAGGCAAGCCCGAAACGGGGGGAGAAGAGGGGCGCTGGCGGCAGAAACTGGACAGCCGGGCGGATAAATTAAAGTACCTGCGGAGCGGGGAGAGATACCAGTACGCCAAGGACGGGTTCGGCAGCGAGCAAAGAAAGACACCGGCCTGAGAAAAGGAGGCAAAATGGCTTTTGAGATTCCAAAGACAAATTACAGCGGTAAAATTAAAGAGATAACACTGGGTGCGGGAGATAAAGCGGTCACCGTGGGCGGAGAGTCATCCTATCCGTTTTACCTTTTTGAAGGTGAGATGCCGCACGCGCCCGGGATTGCCATGGAGGTCTACGACGCGCCTCCCGACGATTGGGCCGAGGCCGCACTGGAGCCTTTTGCCGACGTCGTCGGCGACCCGGTGGCCTGGGCGAATAAGTGCGTCAACGACTACGGGGCGGAGATGATATGCCTGCAGCTGGCCAGTACCGACCCCAACGGACTTGACCGCGGCGCGGATGAAGCGGCCGAGGTGGTCAAGCGGGTTGCCGACGCGATCAGCGTGCCGCTCTTTGTCCTGGGCACGGCCAATCACGACAAGGATACCGAGGTTTTCCGGAAAGTGGCCGAGGTCTGCCACGGGAAAAACCTGATCCTGGGCCCGGTGGAGGAAGGCGACTACAAACAGATCGGCGCGGCGGCTATCGGCTACCAGCATACCGTGATGGCGGCGTCACCGATTGATATCAACCTGGCCAAGCAGCTCAATATCCTGCTGGGCAACCTCGGCGTCCCCGATGACGTGCTGGTGATTGACCCTACCGTCAGCGGTATCGGTTACGGCATTGAATACGCTTACTCGGTGATGGAGAGAATGAGAATGGCCGCCCTGACGCAACAGGACGACAAGCTCCAGTTCCCCATCATCTGCAATATCGCCAGGGAGACCTGGAAGGCGAAAGAGGCCAAAATTTCCGAGGCGGACGACCCGAAGATGGGCGACGCCAAAAAGAGGGGCATTTTACTGGAAGCGATGTCAGCCACGGTGCTGCTCATGGCCGGAGCGGACGTGCTGGTGATGCGGCATCCGGAGGCGATAAAACTGGTCCGCGAGATGATTGCGGATCTGACCGCCTCATAAAAAGGACTAAGAACCGGGAGGTTATGAAAATGGCAGAAGAGAAGGAAAAAATACAGAGTATTGACCCGGCGACGGTTGAAATGATAGCCAAAGCGGCCGAGGACGGAGTACGCACTGTTTTCGAGCGAGCCGTCACCACCCGACCGTGCCCGATTGGAGCCGAGGGCAGCTGCTGCAGCATCTGCGCCATGGGGCCCTGCCGGGTGCCGCTGCCCAAAGGAAAAGAGGAAACACCGGAAGATAAAAAGAAGCGAACCGGCGCCTGCGGCGCCACGGCGGAGACGATTGCCGCCCGTAATTTTGTCCGCAAGATAGCCGCCGGTACCGCCGCCCACGGCGACCACGGCCGCCGGGTGGTGGAAGCTTTTATCATGGCGGCCAAGGGCGAAACGCCGGGATTTGAAATCAAGGACGAGCAAAAACTCCTCCAGCTTGCCCTGGACCTCGGCGTCGAGATTGGCGACCGCACCAATAACGAAATAGCCATCGATGTGGGAGAAACCCTGTCCAAAGAATTCGGCCGGCAGGATGGAGAACTGCTTTTCCTGAAGCGGGCGCCTTTGAAGCGGCAGGAGATATGGCGTCAGCTGGGAGTGGCTCCGCGCGGTATCGACCGGGAAGTGACCGAGCTGATGCACCGCACCCACATGGGTGTCGACCAGGACTATAAAAACCTGCTCCTGCAGGGAGCCCGGACCGCCCTGGCCGACGGCTGGGGAGGGAGCATGATTTCAACCGAGCTCCAGGATGTGCTCTTTGGCACCCCGGCGCCGGTATTCAGCGAGATAAACCTCGGCGTGCTGCGGGAAGACGAAGTAAATATCATCATCCACGGCCACGAGCCGTATCTTGCCGAAATGATTGCCGTCGTCGCCGAGGACCCGGAAGTAATCAAATACGCCCAGTCCAAGGGGGCCAAGGGGATTAACCTGGCCGGCATGTGCTGTACCGCCAACGAGATATTGATGCGCCACGGGGTGCCGATTGCCGGGAATTTCCTGCAGCAGGAACTGGCGATAGTCACCGGGGCGCTGGACGCCATGGTGGTGGACATCCAGTGCATCATGCAGGGACTGGTTGATGTGGCCAAATGTTACCATACCAAGGTCATCACCACCGACGTCAAGGCCAAGATAGAGGGCGCTACCCACATGGAGTTCGACGAACGTAACGCGGTTGAGTCCGCCAAGGCGATAATCAGGGCGGCCATCGACAACTATCCCAACCGGGGCCAGAACGTGCGCATCCCGGACCACCGCACCGGGCTTATCGCCGGCTTCAGCCACGAGACAATCAATTACCTGCTGGGCGGAGTGTTCCGCGCTTCATACCGGCCGCTGAACGACAACATCATCAACGGCCGTATCCGGGGCGTGGCCGGAGTGGTGGGCTGCAGTAACGTACGGGTCACCCATGATGACGTACACGTTAAAATGGTCAAGGAACTGATAAAGAACGACGTGCTGGTGCTCCAGACCGGCTGTGCCGCCATGGCCTGCGCCAAGGCCGGGCTGATGACCCTGGAGGCGGCGGCCGAATTCGCCGGGGCGGGGCTTGCTTCCGTCTGCGAAGCGGTAGGCATCCCGCCGGTGCTGCACCTCGGCGCCTGCATCGACAACAGCCGTATCCTGATGGCGGCTACCGCCATGGTCAAGGACGGCGGCCTGGGCGACGACATCTGCGACCTGCCTGCCGTTGGGGCGGCGCCGGAATGGATGAGCGAGAAGGCGATCGCCATCGGCCAGTATTTCGTCAGTTCCGGGGTCTATACCGTCTTCGGCGCCACCTGGCCGACCCTGGGCAGCAAAGAGGTGACCGATTTCCTGTTCAAGGGGATGGAAGAGCTGTACGGCGGCAAGTGGGACTTCGAACCCGACCCGATTAAAGCGGCTCATCTCATGATTGAACAAATCGATAAGAAACGTAAAGCTCTGGGAATCGATAAGGCCCGGGAAAGGGTCCTCTACGATATGGAAATGAGGCGCGATCTTACCTAAATACCAGAGTTGAAATAAGGGGGTTAACGGAAATGTCTAAAATTATCGCTTCGGCAGCAATCAGAGGCGCCCACAAGATTTACGGCCAGGCGGAGAAGAAATGGCAGGAGGCAATGGACAAGTGGGGAGCCAACGAACCCATCGGCTTCCCTAACACCGCCTACTACCTGCCGGTTATCTACGGAATCCTGGGGGAAAAGGTGGAGAAGCTGGGCGATGCCGAGAAAATACTGAAAAGATGCCGGGCCCTTCTCCCGCCGATGGTTAAGGAAACGCATCCTTTACCCTACCTGGCGCCGGCGCTTGACGCCGGGATGGCGACTTTTTTCGCCGAGGAAATAATTGAAGCTATCAGGTACCGGGAGCAGCCGGATTTTTACGTCCGGGGGGAAGACGTTTCGGACGATAATATCTGGCTGGGGGCGGCCGACGACGTTATTCTGCGCAAGAGAGGCATTGAGTTTGTCGACGGTACGGCGCCCGGTTTTGCCGCCATCCTGGGGGCGGCGCCGACCAACGAGCTGGCGGTGAAAATTGCCCAGGAACTGCAGCAGAAGAATATCTACGTCTTTATGTCCGCCGAGTACAACGGGAAACGGTTTTCCGAGCAGCTGGTTGAGGCCGGCGTGCAGATCGGCTGGCCGACCCGCCTCGTCTCTTTCGGCCCCGACGTCAGCGCTACCGTTTTCGCGATGGGCTTTGCCACCCGGGCGGCCCTTTCTTTCGGCGGTGTCGCGCCGGGTGATTACCGGAAGATACTTATCTACAACAAGGACCGGATTTTCGCCTTTGCCCTGCCGCTGGGCTACGTTACCGACGAGTGGTACGCCAATGCCGCCGGAGCGATTAACTTCGGCTTCCCGGCGATTGCCGATACGCCGATACCCGAGGTGCTGCCCACCGGAATCACCACCTACGAACACGTGGTGTCCAATATCCCGCACGACGACATCGTCGCCAAGGCGATCGAAGTGAGGGGGCTGAAAGTTACCGTGGCCGACGTGCCGATACCGGTTGCCTTCGGGCCCGCTTTCGAAGGGGAAAGGGTGCGCGGTGACGATATCTACCTTGAGGCCGGCGGCGGCCGGACGGCCATGGTGGAGTGGGTGACCAGCAAGCGCATGGACGAGATAGAAGACGGGAAGGTTGATATAATCGGGCCCGAACTCAGCGATATAGAACCGGGCACCAAGCTGCCTATGGCGATAGCCGTTGAGGTCAGCGGCCGAAACATGCAGGACGACTACGAGCCGATACTGGAGAGGCAAATCCACCACCTGATAAACTACGCCCAGGGGCTGATGCACATCGGGCAGCGGGATATCGCCTGGCTGAGAGTCAGCAAACAGGCGGTGGACCGCGGCTTCAAATTAACCCATATCGGCGATCTCCTCCACGCCAAGCTCCACCAGGACTTCGGCCGGATATTCGATAAGATGCAGGTGAAAATCTATACCGAAGAGGACAAGGTAAAAGAGACGGTGGCCAAGGCCAGGGCGGTCTACGCCGTCCGGGACGCCCGCATCGAAGGCATGACCGACGAGACTACCGACCTCTACTATTCATGCACGTTGTGCCAGTCCTTCGCTCCCAGCCACGTCTGCGTTATCAGCCCGGAGAGAACCGGTCTTTGCGGTTCGTATAACTGGATGGACTGCAAAGCCGCCTTTGAAATCAGCCCCACCGGCCCCAACCAGCCGGTGCCCAAGGGAGATATCATCGACGCCAAGCTGGGCCAGTGGACGGGCGTGAACGATTTTATCACCAAAGCCTCACGGGGCAAGATCGACCATTATAATTTCTACAGCCTGATCAACGACCCGATGACTACCTGCGGCTGCTGTGAATGTATTGCCGCCATTTTGCCCATGTGCAACGGCATCATGACGGTGAACCGGGAATACATGGGGGAAACGCCCAGCGGCATGAAGTTCACCACCCTGGCCGGAACCATCGGCGGGGGGATAAGCACCCCCGGATTCGTCGGGCACGGCAAATATAACGTGACCCAGCGGAAATTCATCATCGGTGACGGCGGCCTGCTGAGAATGGTCTGGATGCCCAAGATGCTGAAGGAAGAGATCGGCGAACGGTTACAGACCAGAGCCGGAGAGATGGGCGTGCCGAACCTGCTGGACATGATTGCCGATGAAACTATCGGCGTGACCGAAGAAGAAATTCTCCCCTTCCTGGAAGAGAAAGGACATCCCGCCCTGACCATGGAATCACTGCTGGGCTAAGAAAGGAGATTACCGATGCCACTAACCGGAATTGAGATATTCAAGCTGCTGCCCAAGACAAACTGCACCGATTGCGGTGTGCCGACGTGCCTGGCATTCGCCATGAACCTGGCTTCAGGCAAGTCACAACTGACCGACTGCCCCCACGTTACCGAAGAGTCCAAAACCAAGCTGGAGGAAGCTTCGGCGCCGCCTATCCTGCCGGTAACTATCGGCACCGGGCCGGAAGCGCCCAAGATAGGCGGAGAGACGGTGATGTTCCGCCACGAAAAGAGATTTGAGAATCCTCCCGCCGTGGCCATGCTTATCAGCGATACCATGGACGAGGCCGAAATCAAGGCCAGACTGGAAAAATGCCAGCTTTTCCGCTACGAGAGGGTGGGGCTCATCCTGAAACCGGAGCTTATCGCCGTGAAGGCCGCTTCCGGAGACGCCCAGAAATTTGCCGCCCTGGTCAATCAGGTCAAGGAGAGCGGTTTACGCCTTATCCTGATGAGCGAAGACCCGGATATGCTGGCGGCCGGCCTGAAGGAATGCGCCGAAAAGAAACCGCTGCTTTACGCGGCGACCGACGATAACCTGAACCGGGTGGCCACCCTGGCGACGGAATATTCCTGCCCGGTGGTGGCCAAGGCGCCCGGTCCGGAAGCCCTGGCGGCGCTTACCGAAAAGCTGAGCGCCGCCGGAGCCAAGAACATCGTCCTCGACCCGGAGTCACGAACCGTGCGCCGGGTGCTGGAAGACCAGGTAATCATCCGCGGCGCCGCCCTGACCAAGAAGTTCCGCCCGCTCGGTTTCCCGACGATAACTTTCCCCTGCGAGATGACCGACGACCCGATGAAGGAGGCGGTTATCGCCGCCATGCTGGTGGCGAAATACGCCGGGATTATCGTGCTGTCCGATTTCCGGGGAGAGAGCCTGTTCCCGCTGCTGGTGGAGAGGATGAACATTTACACCGACCCGCAGCGGCCGCTGGCAACTACCGAGGGGATTTATGAAATAAACAACCCCGATGAAAATTCACCGGTACTGGTTACGTCCAACTTCTCCCTGACCTACTTTATCGTCTCCGGGGAGATAGAGACGAGCAAGACGCCCAGCTGGCTGCTGATCAAGGACACCGAGGGGCTTTCGGTGATGACGGCCTGGGCGGCCGGAAAGTTCAGCGCCGACGTTATCGCCCCGTTCGTGAAAAAGTCCGGCATCGGGGACAAGATTAAACACAAGAAACTGATAATTCCGGGGTACCTGGCGGCGGAAAGCGGCGGACTGGAAGAGGAATTACCCGGCTGGGAAATCCTGGTTGGACCGCGGGAAGGGGCCCACATCCCGGCCTACCTGAAAAACTGGACGTCTTAGGAGGCAGAATAATGATCCTTATCGGTGAAAATATCAATATCATGTCCCAGACCATCGGGCCGGCGCTGAAGGAAAGGAACCCCGAACCCATCCAGCAACTGGTCAGGGAGGAGATTGCCGCCGGCATAGACTACCTGGACCTCAACATCGGCCCGGCGCGTAAGGGGGGGGATGAGCTGATGGACTGGGCGGTCAATACGGTGCAAGCAACTACGGATAAGCCGCTCTGCCTGGACACAACCAATCCGGTGGCCATGGAGGCAGGACTGAAAGCGGCTAAAAATAAACCGCTTATCAATTCGGTTTCCCTGCAGCCGGACCGGATGGAGCCGGGATTGCAGCTGGCCAAGCGGTACAACGCCTATTTAATCGGTCTGCTCTGGGGCGCCGAGGGGATGCCGCGCGACGCCAATGAAAGGGCGATGCACGTGGTTGATTTCGTCTATAAAGCCAACGAAATCGGCATTCCCAATGAGGATATCTGGATCGACCCCATCGTCAGCCCGGTATCGGTGGAAATAAACCAGGTTAAAGCCTGCATCGAGCTGATGTCAATGCTGGCTGATATCGCCCCCGGGTGCAAGTCCACGGTGGGTTTGTCCAATATCTCCAACGGCACACCTAATAACCTGCGGCCGTGGCTCAACCGCACCTACATGATAATGCTGATGAAGCACGGCCTGTATTCGGCCATCGTTGACGCTTTCGATACCGATTTGATAAAAATAGCCCGGGGAGAGAGACCAGAAATCG
This sequence comes from uncultured bacterium, assembly GCA_965369965.1. GTDB lineage: Bacteria > Chloroflexota > Dehalococcoidia > Dehalococcoidales > RBG-16-60-22 > JACZSH01. The sequence goes on from CBDUSH010000012.1 coordinate 17,223, forward strand.
TCGGCCTGGTACACCGGATGATGGATGGCGAAAAGCCGGATGTAGCCGCTTTGAACGAAGAGGAAGCCAGGTACGCCAAAACGACCCGGGTACTGCTGGGTGAGTCACTTTACTCCCATTCGTGGCTGGAAATCTAATCCCGGTAAAAGGATAGTACACGTGGAAAGCAAACCTTTGACATCGTCGGGCAGCCACGGCTATGAGCTTGCCTACCAGTTAGCCGCCGAGCGGCTGGCCGGGACCGGAGATATAGAGCAGCTGTGCCGGCTGACCGGCGCCGGATACCTGGATTCCGGCCGGGCGATAGCCGTTGATTTTTTGAACCGGCCCTACCGGGTGACTTTACCCGAAATAGCGATAACCTTCGAGGACAGCGAAGAGGAAGTAATACTGAGGGATAAAATCCTCATCCTTCATTACCTGACCACAGCCAAAGGGACACCCCTGTCCGGGAAGCTGATTGCCTACAAGGAACTGCCGGAGGGGACGAACTATTTTCCCACCTTCTACCAGAGGTCAATCAGGCCGCTGCCCGGTCATTTCGGCGCCGAACCTTCCCGGCTGGCGGAGGCCGCCCGGATGATGGGCGGAGTTGAGGCTGACTACGGCGATACCGCCGTAACGGTGAATGTCTTCCCGCGATTACCGTTGACCCTGGTTGTGTGGCGGGGCGATGACGAGTTCGGCCCGGAAGGCAATATTTTGTTCGACAGCACCATTTCCGACTATCTGCCCGTGGAGGATATCATCGTCGTGTCGGAATCACTGGTGAGAAGATTAATCAAACTTGACCGGCAAGCATGATAAGGAGGCGGCTTTGGAAACACTCAAGCTGATTATTAACGGTCAAAACGTTGAGACCGACCCAGGGACGACGGTACTGGAAGCAGCCATAGCCGCCGGTATTTACATCCCCACCCTGTGCTATCACCCGAAGTTATCTCCGGACGGCTCCTGCCGTCTCTGCCTGGTGGATATCAGGGGCACCGAAGAGCCGGCTATCGCCTGCGACACCAAAGCCGCCCAGGGGATGATAGTCAGCACCGATTCGCCCCGGCTGAAAGAAGAACGGCGGGAGGCCCTGAAAAAAGTGCTTGCCTACCATCCGTGTGAGTGCCTGATATGCGACCGGCGGGTGCGCTGCAAGCCGTATGACGTCTGCCTGCGCAACGTGGCGGTGGCCGAACGCTGCGTGCTTTGTCCCTGTAACGGGCAGTGTGAACTGCAGCAGGTGGTGGACTACATGGGGTTTGAAGGCGAGGAGATGTCCTGGACCCACCGCCGACTGCCGGTGGAAACGGAGAACGCCCTCTACGAACGGGACCTCAATCTGTGCATCAGTTGCTCCCGGTGTGTCAGGGCCTGCAAAGAGGTGAGGGGAATTGAGGCCATCACCATGGTGGAGCATGAGGACGGGCGCCGGCCGGAGCCGGCTGACGGTAAATCACTGGTCAAGTCAGGGTGCAAATATTGCTGTGCCTGCGTGGAGGTCTGCCCCACCGGGGCGCTGATTGACAAGGCGGCCAAATGGCAGCCGGAGATTAACCGGCAGAAGCTGACCAACCCGTGCAGTTACGCCTGCCCGGCCCACATTGACGTCCCGCGCTATGTCCGGCTTTGCGGCGAGGGTAAATTTGCCGAATCACTGGCCGTAATCAGGGAAAAGGTGCCTTTCCCGGGTGTCCTGGGGCGGGTCTGTATCCATCCCTGCGAGACGGAATGCCGCCGCCAGGGGCTGGATGAGTCTATTTCAATCAAGTTTCTGAAGTGGGCATCGGCGGAGCGTGACGACCGGCAGTGGAAAAAGCACGCCAGGTCATCACCGCCTACCGGTAAAAAAGTGGGCGTGATTGGTTCCGGCCCGGCCGGTCTGACGGCCGCTTTCTACCTGGCCAAGCAGGGACACGGGGTTACCGTTTTTGAAGCGCTGTCCGAGGCGGGGGGCATGATGCGGGTGGGTATCCCCGATTACCGCCTGCCGCCGGAAAAACTGAACGGCGAAATCAATGAGATAAAGGCGGCCGGGGTGGACCTCCGGTTGAACACCCGGATTGAGTCTATCGACAGCCTGTTCGAAGAGGGTTTTGACGCCGTTTTCGCCGGGCCCGGAGCGCACCGCGGCATGAAGATGGGGGTGGACGGAGAAGACGGCCCGGGCGTTTTTGACGGGGCCACTTTCCTGAGGGAGATAAACCTGGGCAGGAAACTGGATACCGGTGACCGGGTGGCCGTAATCGGCGGCGGAAACGTGGCTATTGACGCCGCCAGAGTCTCTCTCCGCCTCGGCGCCGGGCACGTGACTATCGTTTACCGCCGCACACGGGCGGAAATGCCGGCCAGTCCGGAGGAAATAGAAGCCGCCCTGGAAGAAGGGATAGAGATACTGTACCTGGCGGCACCGGTTAAAATGGAACGGGAAGGCAATAAAGTAATCCTGAAGTGCGACCGGATGGAGCTTGGTGAGCCGGACGCCAGCGGGCGAAGGCGACCGGTGCCGATAAAAGACAGCCAGTTTGCCACCCCGTTCGATTCCGTAATCGCCGCCATCGGCCAGGTGCCGGATATTCCGGAAGGGTTCAACCTGAAGCTGGGCAGAGGCAACGTCATCACCACCAACCAGAATACCATGGCGACCAGCCGGAAGGGTGTCTGGGCGGGAGGGGACGCGGTGAGCGGTCCGGCCTCCGTGATTGAGGCAATCGCCGCCGGCAGAAAAGCCGCCTCGTCTATCGATAAATACCTCGGAGGCACCGGAGATATCGAAGAAGAACTGACCGGAGAGAGCAAGTTCAACCCCTGCGTGGGTAAGGCAGAGGGTTTTTATGACTGGACACGGGTCATCATGCCGGTATTGCCGGTAACACAGCGGGAAGGCAATTTTACCGAGGTAGAGTTAGGCCTGGACGATCCGTCCGGTATCCTGGAAGGCCAGCGCTGTCTGCAGTGTGCCGTCAGGTGTCTGATGACACCGCCGCCGCTGCCGCCTAAGGCAGGTAAAAGCACATATCAGCGGCGCGAGAAGCTATCAGTTAAATGACGAAAGAAATCAAGCTGACCGTTGACGGGATTGAGGTCAGGACAAATGAGGACACTCCCCTCCTTGACGCGATCCTGGCGGCGGGTATCTATGTCCCCAACCTGTGCCATGACCCCGACCTGAAGCCGACCGGAGATTGCCGTCTCTGCGTGGTGGAAATAAAGGGATTGCCCGAGTTATCTACCGCCTGTACCACGCCGGCCTCAGCCGGCATGGTGGTAAGCACCAATACCTCGCCACTGGATGAAGCCCGCCGCGCGGCTCTGGCGCCCATCCTTGCCGGGCACCCCGGCGAGTGCCTCATCTGTGACCGCAGAGTGCGTTGCCAGCCTTTTGATGTCTGTCTGCGCAACGTGGCGGTGACCGACCGCTGCGTGCTCTGCCCCAAGAACGGACACTGCGGTTTACAAGAGGTGGTTGACTATCTGGGCGATGTTAATCTACCTGTTTCCCCCAAAACCAGGGCACTGCCGGTCGATGACAGCAACCCTTTTTTCAAGCTCGACCGCAACTACTGCATTCTCTGCCGCAAATGCGTCCGCGCCTGTAACGAGGTCACCGGGGTGGGGGCTATCGAGATAGCCCAAGAGAAAGACCGCGAGCAGGTCAACCCGGTAAACAGCGACTTGCTGTTTGAATCTATCTGCAAGTCCTGCGGCGAGTGCATGGCGCGCTGTCCGGTGGGAGCGCTCATGCCCAAGGATACCCGCTGGCCCACCCGCGAGGTAAAGACCACCTGTCCTTACTGCGGCGTCGGCTGTCAGATGTACCTGGGAATGAAAGACGACCGGATAGTACAGGTACGCGGGGACAGGGATAATGACGTCAACGGCGGACGGCTCTGCGTCAAGGGGCGGTTCGGCATTGCCGAGTTTGTCCAGCATGAAGAACGCCTCGGCCGGCCGCTGGTGAGACGGAACGGGGAGTTCGCCGAAACGACCTGGGACGAGGCGCTTGACGAAGTCGCCGCCCGGCTCGGCCGGTACCAGCCGGACGAGGTGGCCATCATCTCCTCAGCCAAGTGCACCAACGAAGAGAACTACGTCATGCAGAAACTGGGGCGGGCGGTTCTGGGGACGCACAATATCGACCACTGCGCCCGCCTCTGACATTCCCCCACCGTGGCCGGTCTGGTCACATCGTTCGGAAGCGGGGCAATGACCAATTCCCTGAATGATATCACCGATGCCGCCTGCATCCTGGCTATCGGCACCAACACCACCGAGGCTCACCCGGTTATCGGTTTCGAGATAAAGAAAGCGGTGCGCCAGGGAACCAAACTCATCGTGGCCAACCCGCGCAAAATCGGCCTCGTCCGTCACGCCGACATCTGGCTCCGTCAGCATCCGGGGAGCGACGTCGCCCTGCTGATGGGGATATGCCGGGTAATCGTCGACGAAGGGCTGCTTGACGCTGCTTTCATCGCCGAGCGAGGCGAGAATTTTGAGGCTTTCAAGGAATCGCTGAAAGAGTTTAGTCTCGATAACGCGGCGCGGATTACCGGAGTACCCGCCGAAAAAATAGTTGCGGCCGCCCGGATGTTTGCCGCCAATAAGCCGGCGTCGCTCTTTTACGCCATGGGCATCACCCAGCATTCCCACGGCACGGATAACGTCATCGCCGTGGCTAACCTGGCCATGCTTACCGGAAACATGGGCAAGGCGGGGGGCGGGGTAAACCCGCTGCGCGGCCAGAATAACGTGCAGGGCGCCTGCGACATGGGCGCCTTACCCAACGTCTACCCCGGTTACCAGGCGGTAACCAGCCAGGAGGTCAAGGATAAGTTTGAGACGGCCTGGGAACACGCCCTGCCGCCGACCCGGCCCGGGCTGACGGTTACCGAGATTATCGAGGCGGCCGACCGCGGTCAAATCAAGGCCGTCTATATCCTGGGAGAGAATCCGGTGCTGTCCGACGCCGAAGCCAGCCACGTCGAGCAGGCGCTGGGCAAACTGGAGCTGCTGGTGGTGCAGGATATCTTTCTCACCGAGACGGCAAAGTTAGCCCACGTCGTCCTGCCCGGGGTAACTTTTGCCGAGAAAGAGGGCACTTTCACCAACACCGAACGCAGGGTGCAGATGGTGAGAAGGGCGATCGAGCCGGTGACTGAAGCCCAACAGGACTGGTGGATTACCTGCCAGATTGCGCAGAGGATGGGCGGCCGGGGGTTTGATTTTGATGGCCCGTCCCGGATTATGGACGAAATCGCCCGGGTGACGCCCAGCTACGGGGGCATTTCTTTCCACCGCCTTGAAAAAGGCGGCCTGCAATGGCCCTGCCCGACCGCGGAACATCCGGGCACGCCTATCCTCCATACCAAGATGTTCACCCGCGGCAAAGGGCAGTTCATGCCCCTGACCTACAAGCCGCCGGACGAGAAGGCCGATGCCGACTACCCGCTGATTCTGACCACGGGACGGAAGCTGTTCCATTACCATACCGGCTCGATGACCCGGAAGGTCAAGGGACTCAACGTGTTTCACGGGGAGGAACTGGTGGAGATTAACCCGGAAGACGCTTCCCGCCTGGGCATCATCGACGGCGAACCGATAAGGGTTATTTCCCGCCGGGGAGCGGTCACCGCCAAAGCCAGGCTGACCGATGTTTCACCGGCCGGAGTGGTTTTCATGACCTTCCATTTCGCCGAAAGCCCGACCAATCAGCTGACCAATCCGGCGCTCGACCCGGTTGCCAAGATACCTGAATTCAAGGTGTGCGCGGTCAGGATTGAAAAAAACGGCACGCCTT
>CBDUSH010000013.1:0-21770 GCA_965369965.1 uncultured bacterium
AGCCTCCCGGCGTCGCGTCTAACCGGCGAGTAATTTCTTGACCAGGTCAACGGCGGAGCCGGCCTCCAGGGCGTAGCCGTCAGCGCCGATAGAGCTGGCAAACTGGTCATTGATGGGGGCACCGCCGACGATGATTTTTACCTTTTCCCGCAGCCCCTTCTCTTTCAGCAGTTCGATGATGGTGCCCATGTGGGGCATGGTGGTGGTGAGCAGAGCGGACATGCCCAAAATATCCGGGTTGTGCTTTTCCACTGCCTGGGCGAAAGAATCAGCCTTGACATCAACGCCGAGGTCAATGACGTTATAACCGGTGCCTTCGAGGAGGAAACCGACAATCTTCTTGCCGATATCGTGGATGTCTCCTTCCACCGTACCGATAACAATCGTGCCCAGACCCCGGTGGCCGGATTTGGCGAGGAGGGGATTAATCAGGTCAAGACCCTGATGCATGACCGAGGCGGAGAGCAGGACTTCGGGGAGGAACATTTCCCCCGCCTTGAAACGGCGGCCGACAATCTCCATGCCGGCGATGAGTCCTTCAGTCAGAATGTCCGGGGCTTCGGTGCCGTCATCGAGGGCTTGCTGCACCAGGGAGGGAACCTTTTCTTCATCCCCAATAATAATGGCTTCTTTCAGGGCGTCATAGGAAACCATACGGTATCGCTCTCCTTCTGTAATACTGGCAGGTTACCGGATAATCGGCATAACTATAATGAAAAGTTGGTTTATTGTCAAGTGTATTTTCCACCGGGTATTAGTACCTGAGAAATATGAGAAAAAGCGGTGATTTACCGGAATAGACGCTTGCCTTCCAATTGGGGGTGATGCCACTTGGAAATGGAAATCGGATTGAGCTATAATAAACAGTATTGTGACCAGGGTGTCTCCCTCACTTTGGAGGTAAATTTGGACGCGAACGAATTAAAAATTATCGTCAGCAGCGAGATTGATAGCCGCCGTTCCCAGCTTAACGAACTGAGTCAGGAAATCCACGCCAACCCGGAGATTGGTATGGAGGAGACCAGGGCGGCCGGCTGGCTGGCCGGATACCTTGAAGAGAACGGTTTTCTGGTGGAAAAGGGTATCTGCGGACTGGAGACCGCCTTCCGGGCGAGTTACGGAAAAGGTAAGCCGGTAATCGCCATACTCGCCGAGTACGACGCTTTGCCCAAACTGGGGCACGCCTGCGGCCACAATCTGATTGCCGCCAGCGCCGTTGGCGCCGGCGTCGCCGCCAGGCAGGCGGTGGACGCTTTCGGGGGTAAGGTAATTGTTTTCGGCACTCCGGGAGAAGAAGGGCAGGGAGGCAAAGTAATCATGGCCCGGGAGGGCGCCTTTGACGAGGTGGATAGCGCCATGATGGTGCACCCGGGGGTGCGGAACACGGCCATCACCAGTTTCCTGGCCTTACATGCTCTTGAGGTGGAGTTTTTTGGAAAAGCGGCTCACGCCGCCGCCCGGCCGGACGAAGGTATCAATGCCCTGGAAGCGATGATACAGTCATTTAACGGTATTAACTCACTGCGCCAGCATATCAGGGACAAGGCGCGTATTCATGGTATTATTACCGATAGCGGTGAGGCGCCCAATATCGTCCCGGCGCACTGCGCGGGGTCTTTTATCGTCCGCGCCGAGGATGACGAGTACCTTGAAGGACTGAAGGAGCGGGTGCTCAACTGTTTCCGGGGCGCCGCCCTGGCCACCGGGACAAGAATGGAGTACCAGTGGCGGGACGTGCGCTATTCGGCGATGCGGAGTAACACGGTGCTGGCGGAACTGTACTGCCGGAACATGGCCAGGGCCGGGCGGGAGATGCCGATGGAGGACCCGAAAAACCGTTTTGGCAGTAGCGATATGGGTAACGTCAGCCAGATAGTGCCCAGTATCCATCCGGCGATAGCCATCGCCCCGCTTGACGTGCTGGGACATTCCCCGGAATTTGCCGTCGCCGCCGGGACGGAAAGAGGCGCTCAAGGTATGATTGACGCTGCTAAAGCGATGGCGATGACGGCGGTTGACCTGCTGTCCGACTCGACTCTGGTCGTCCGGGCTAAAGAAGAATTCGAAAGAGGTAAAACGGGTTGACCGGAAAGTGTAGTCAATGAAACGAATGATAGTGGCTGTTGACGCCGCCGGCGGGGATTATGCCCCGCATGAAATCGTCAAAGGAGCGGTGAAGGCTGTTCATGAATACGAGGTGGACGTCATCCTGGTGGGACGGAAAGACGTGCTCCACGTGTTGGCCGGGAAACACCTGCGCAAACCGGGATTATATATCGTTGATGCCAGTCAGACAATTGGGTCTCACGAGTCACCGATAAAGGCAATCCGGAGTAAACCGGACTCTTCGATAGTGGTGGGACTGAACCTGGTGAAGGAAGGGAAAGCGGCGGCCTTCGTTTCAGCGGGCAATACCGGGGCGGTGCTGGCGGCATCGTTGTTTAATCTGGGTAAAATTAAAGGCGTCGAGCGGCCGGCCATCGTCTGTATGCTGGCCATGACCACATCGACTCCGGTACTGCTGCTCGACGTCGGCGCCAACGTGGACTGCCGGCCGCATCACCTGGTGCAGTTCGCCAGGATGGGGGCTGTTTTCAGCCGGAAGTTGCACGGCACCGCCGAGCCGAGGGTCGGCTTGCTCAGTAACGGTACCGAAGAAAGCAAAGGGACGAAACTGGTCCAGGAGACCTACGCCCTGCTGAAAAAGGCGGATGATATCAACTTCGTGGGTAGCGTGGAAGGGCATGACGTGCTGAAAGTGGTGGCGGATGTGGTGGTCACCGACGGGTTTACCGGCAATATCGTCATCAAGACGATCGAGGGGATGAGCGATACTTTCATGCGGTCGATAAGGCAGCTTGGCAGCATCGTCTCCAACGTCGCTCATTTCCGGGGTCGGGACCTGCTGCGTGACCTGGGAATGGGTTCTCTGGCCAGTCAGATTGACTACCAGGAACACGGTGGGGCGTACCTGTTGGGAGTAAACGGCAATGTCATTATCGCCCATGGGCGCAGTCAGTCAAAGACGATAAAAAACGCCATTGGCATCGCCATGAACATGGGGCGGCAAGAGATAGCCGAGGCAATTGAGGAGGCAATGAATGGGCAAACCAATTGAGGTTAACGATGACAGCTTTGCCGAGAAAGTGCTGCAGTCAACGGCACCGGTACTGGTGGATTTCTGGGCGCCCTGGTGCGGGCCGTGCCGCATGGTGGCGCCGGTAGTGGAAGAACTGGCCGACGAATACGACGGTAAAGTTACCTTCGTTAAGGTGAACGTGGACGAGAACCCGAAAACAGCCAGCCAGTACGGCATAATGAGCATTCCCAGTCTGATTATCTTCAAAGGCGGCAGTCCGGTGACCAACCTGGTGGGATTTCGACCCAAGGCCGACCTGAAGCGCAGCCTGGACGAGATTCTTGACTGAAGGCGGCCTGATAAAGGAAGCGCCGGCAAGGAGCGCGGCTGAAATTGATGAATAATAAAGAGTATGACGTAGTTATTATCGGCGGCGGGCCGGCCGGGCTGGCCGCCGGATTATACACGTCACGGGCCAGGTTGAGCAGCCTGATGATAGAAAAGGGGCTGACCGGCGGCCTGATCGTGAATACGGGGATGGTGGAAAATTACCCCGGCTTTCCGGATGGCATCGGGGGTTGTGACCTGGCCGAGCTGATGAGCCGGCAGGCCGTTGAGTACGGGCTGGAAACACTGACCGCCGAAGTAACCGGTGTGGAGCTGGCCGGCGGACGGAAAATAGTCAGCACCACGGAAGGTGAGGTTACCGCCCGGGCGCTGATCGTGGCCGGCGGTTCAGAGAGAATAAAACTGGGCGTTCCGGGGGAAGGCGAGTTCACCGGCCGCGGCGTTTCCTACTGCGCGATATGTGACGGCAGTTTTTTCAGGGACAAAGTGGTGGCGGTGGTGGGGGGTGGCAACACGGCGATTAACGAAGCGCTTGATCTGACCAAGTTCGCCGCCAGGATAATCGTGGTTCACCGCCGGCAGGAACTGCGCGCCACCCGCATCTTGCAGGAACGGGCCTTTGATGAACCGAAAATCGAGTTCCGGTGGGACTCGGTGGTCGAGTCGGTTGAGGGTGAAGAAATGGTGCGGAGCCTCCGGTTGCGCAACGTGAAAAGCGGGGAAAAATCGGTCCTGGAGATTTCCGGGGTATTTGTCGCCCTGGGATTCATCCCCAATACCGGCTACCTGAAGGGCGTGGTGCCTCTGGACGAGCACGGCTCAGTGATGGCCAATGAGAAAATGGAGACCGGTGTGCCGGGTATTTTTACCGCCGGCGATATCCGGTCGAACTCAGTGCGCCAGGTGATAACCGCCAGTGGTGACGGCGCCACGGCGGCCATCTACGCTGAGAAATATCTCGCCGGGTAAGCCGTGCCGGCGCATCAAGAGAACTTACCGGTTTTGCCCGCTCTCTCAAGTAAGGCTACCGGCTGTTTTTTCGGTAACCGTGTGGCGGAGGCGGTGGATCTAATCAGATAATGGCGTTGCGGCAGGTCTTTTTCTTTGTCACCGGGTGGGGTATAATGACAATAATTACCAGAATTAGACGAGGGGAGAAGGTATGAAGGTTGTTTTCTTAGAGGATGTGCCGAATGTCGGCGAAGTTGGCGATATCAAAGAAGTAGCCGCCGGCTACGGACGAAATTTCCTTATTCCGAGAGGACTGGCGGTGCTGGTCGATTCACAGGCTGCGAGTATAGTGGAATCCAGGCTGCGCAAAAAGGCCCGCCTGATGGCACAAGTCGAGGCCGAAATGCTCGAATTTGCCAAGCAAATAGAGGGCAAGGCGATTGTGCTCAAAGCCAAAGCCGGCGTCAAGGATAAACTTTACGGCTCGGTTACCAATGCCGATATCGCCGAAGAAATGGAAAAAAGTCTTAAGGTAACCGTGGACAGGCGGAAAATCGAACTTGCGGAGCCGATTCGCGAGGTAGGCAGCTACGAAATAACCATTCGGTTGACCAAAGATATTACGCCCAAGATTAAACTGAAGGTGGTAGAGGAAGAAAAGAAGGAAGAGGCCCCGGAAAAGGCGGAAGGTAAGGTAAAGAAAACCAGGAAAGCCAAAAAGACCGAAGAAACGTCCGAAGCGGATACGGTTGAAACGGCAACCGATGAGCCGGTAACCGCCGAAGCAGAGACGGTTGAAGCGGCACCGGAAGAACCGGCGACACCGGAAGGGGAGGCGACGGAGGAAGTAGCCGCCGAGAAGACAGAGGAGACGAACTAGATTGGTCGGGGAAAAGCTGCCGCCCCATGACATTGATGCTGAAGAAGCGGTCATCGGGTCGCTGCTGATAGACGGCGAGTCAATTTTTCAAATCGCTCCTTTTTTACGGCCGGAGCATTATTACAGCGAGCAGAACCGGTGGCTGTACAAGGCGTGCGTGGCGCTTTACGAGCGCAGTGAGGCGATAAACCAGATTACGGTAGCCCAGGAACTGGCGCGGGAGGAAAAGCTGGAGGCGTGCGGCGGAGCGGCTTACCTTAGCCATCTCGTTTCGGTGTCTCCCACCTCTCTTGATATCGAAGAGTACGCTCAGATAGTATACCGGCTGGCGATAATGCGCGGCCTTATCAGCGCCGCCAGCCAGATTGCGGCGGTGGGTTACGAAGCCGGTCCGAATGTCGACGACAGCCTGAGTAAGGCGGAAGACATCCTGTTTAAAATGCGCCACGGGCAGGGTCCGCGGGACTTCACTCATATCCGGCAGGTACTGGACAAGTATTTTGAAGCCACCCCCCACGACGTGGAAGATCTGCCGGTGGACCAAAAACCCTATATTCTTTCCAACTTTGCCGGCGTGGATGATTTCCTGGGAGGATTTCAGCGCTCCGACCTGATTATTGTTGCCGGACGGCCGAGTATGGGTAAGACCAGCCTGGCGCTGGGTTTTGCCCGGAACGCCGCGGTGATACAGAAGGCGTGCGTGGCTGTTTTTAGCCTGGAGATGGCCCGGGATTCGCTGGTGATGCGGATGCTTTCCAGTGAATCGGGGGTTAATTCCCGGAAATTCCGCTTCGGGCATCACACCGAGGAAGATGAAAGACGAATAATGGAAGCGACCGGAATTCTTTCCGAGGCGACGATATATATTGATGATACGCCGATGATGCGGGTGGCCGAAATACGGAGCAAGGCCCGGCGTCTTCATTTCGAACACCCGCTGGACCTGATAATTGTCGACTATTTGCAGTTGATGCAAGGGGAAGGGAACAAGGGCGAGAACCGGGTGCAGGAAATCGCCTATGTCTCGCGCTCGCTGAAGGCGATGGCGCGCGACCTCAACGTACCGGTGATGGCGGTATCTCAGTTGAGCCGGGCGGTGGAGTGGCGGGCTTCGCATGAGCCGCAGCTTTCCGACCTGCGTGAGAGCGGCAGTATCGAACAGGACGCGGACGTGGTGATGTTTATTTTCCGGGAGGAATACTATTTCAAGACAGAGGAAGAATGGATCAGCCAGCACCCGGATCGGGCCTACCCGCGTGAAGAGGCCGATATTATCATCGCCAAGCACCGTAACGGGCCAACCGGCCGGGTGAAACTGCGCTTCAAGCATAACCTGGCCCAGTTCGCCGACCTGGCCAGCGCAGAGACGAGCTTATCTTAAAGTCGGCAACGGGAGCCAACCGGAGGGGTGGTGGGGAAAGATATTATTGAGGACAGGTCGTTATCGGCATGGAAGAGTTTAAAGGCTTTCCCCGGTCAATGGAATTCACCCCCCTGCCCAACCTGTTCTTCAGTAAGCTGCTGCCGGCGATAACCGATATTACCGAATTGAAAGTAACCCTGTACGTCCTGGCCGTACTCTACCGGAAGCGGGGTTATCCCCGTTTTGTCACCGATAATGAGTTGCTTGGCCGCCCCGGTATGGTAAAAATACTGGCCAATGAGGATAAGCCGGTGGGGGAGGCATTGCGGCAGGCGCTAATACTGGCCGGTGAACGGGGCACTTTCCTCCATGTTGAAATGGAGAAGGATGCAGTTACCGAAAATGCTTACTTCCTTAATACAGAGTCCAACCGGCGGATTGTGGAAAAAGTAAGCAGCGGGGAGATAGAACTGAGTGGTGGATGGGTGGGCAGGCAGGCGCCGGCACCGGCTGAGGAACTACCCAATATCTACGCTCTCTACGAGCAAAACATCGGTCTGCTGACGCCGATGATTGCCGAGCAGCTTAAAGATGCGGAAAAGGCCTACCCGGCAGGCTGGATAAGTGACGCTTTCAAAGAGGCGGTAGCCCTGAACAAGAGAAACTGGAGATATATCGCCCGGATTCTGGAGCACTGGTCGGCAGAAGGTAAAAAGGATGGAGCATATCAGCGAAATTCTGAAGCAGACCCGGATAAATACATCAAGGGCAAATACGGACACATGGTCCGGCGCTGAAGAAGAAGAGACTTCGGTCAGCGCCGGCTGTTCCCTTTGCCAGGGGGCCGGGGTAGTCCACCCGCGGCTTGCCACGGGAAACCCGGACTACAGCCGTGTGGTCGCCTGCAGCTGCAGCCGGGCAGAACTGGGTAAAGAGCGGCAAAACCGGCTGCAAAAATACAGTAACCTGGGCGCGCTGTCCTATTTGAGCTTTGAGAACCTGGCAGTGACCGGGAGAAGTGGCGACCCCCGGAGTCAGCAGGCATATCGGCAGGCCAGTGAAGCGGCGCGGAAGTTCGCCGCCGAGCCACGAGGCTGGCTGGTCTTGAGCGGCCCCAGCGGCAGCGGCAAGACCCACCTGGCGGCGGCAATCGTTAACGAGCGCGTCAGTCACGGCTATCCGGCTTCTTACGTCACCGTTCCCGACCTGCTCGACCACCTGCGCGCCGCTTTTAATCCGGACAGCGAAATGCCTTACGACGAGTTTTTCGAGCAGGTACGGAATGCTCCCCTGCTGGTGCTGGATGACCTTGGAGTCCAGGCGGGTACGACCTGGGCCCGGGAAAAGCTGGACCAGTTGCTGAACCATCGCTTTAGCGGGCAGCTGCCCACGGTGATAATTCCCATTATCCCCCTGGATGAACTGGAAGAAAGGATAAGGGTCCGCCTGACGGATGCCGAGCTGAGTCAGCTGTTTGTGCTGGAGGAGAAACAGACCCGGTCACCGGACAACGCGTGGAGCGCCGAGTTTCAACTGCAAAAGGGGATGACCTTTGACAGCTTTGACCGGCGGCGGCTTAACCTGCCTGCCGAACAGAGCGAAAACCTGGAGGCAGCCTACCGCCTGGCCTTTGAATTTGCCGGTTCGCCGGAGGGCTGGCTGGTGTTTATGGGTGAAACCGGCTGCGGCAAGACCCACCTGGCGGCGGCAATCGTCAACTATCAGTACCAGGCGGGCAAACCGGCCTTTTTCGTTGTCGTCGTCGAGTTTCTTGATCACCTGCGCTCCGCCTTTAACCCGGAGAGTAAGGAATCCTACGACCAGATATTTGAAAGGGTGAAAACGGCACCACTGCTGGTGCTGGACGATTTCGGGGAACATGCCACCACCCCCTGGGCGCTGGAAAAACTGTACCAGGTGATTAACTACCGCTATAACGCGCGGCTGGCGACGGTAATCACGACACGGTACTCAGTGCAGGAAATCATGGAGGGAGTGGAAAGCTCGATTAGTTCGAGGATGGTAGATCCTCAAATCAGCATCCCGTTTAACATAATGGCACCCGATTACCGGGGGGACCAGCGGCCCAGTCAGCGGCGGACACCGCGCAGCGGCCGTAAAAGTCGCTGAAACTGACGGCCCGGCGGCGGGCAGGTTCGTAACCGGGACGAGGGGACTGCTATAATGGAGACAGGAGAGGAGCGATGATATGGAAGTATTAGATAACATTCCGGTCAAGATAGAACTTGACGCGGTACTGAAAAAACTGAGATTAAAAAATCGAAACGATGACGTCATGAAGATGCTCGCGGAGCTGGTCGAGATTGCCAATACGACGGCCCGGCCCAAGGCTGTCTTTGAAATAGCCACCATAGAAAACAAAAACGGAGATACGGTGACCATTAAGGGAGTCGAGTTTACCAGCCACGTCCTCAGGGTTAATCTGGACCAGGCGGAAGAAGTTTTCCCTTATGTGGCTACCTGCGGACGAGAGCTGGACGCGATTAATATCCCGACCAGTGAAATGATGCGCTTCTATTTCATGGACCAGATAAAAGAAATGGTGACGCGCGGGGCACTGAACTATCTCCACGACTACCTGAAAGAACGGCACGCCTGCTGACAGATGGCGAGAATGGCTCCAGGTTCTGGAGCCGCGAATGTCTGGCCGCTGACGCAGCAGAAACCCCTCTTCTCTCTCTTCGGCGATGTCGAGGAATTAATCGGGGTTAGATTGACCGACCGGTGCCTGATGATACCGATTAAATCGGTATCGGGTATATTTTTCCCGAATGCCGATAAATACGAAAGCTGCCAGTTGTGCCCGCGGGAGCAGTGCCAGGGAAGAAGGTCGCCGTATAGCGAGGAGTTGGTCAGAAAATACGAAGAGGCATAATATAAGGAGACCGAAACAATGGCCGAAAACATCGCCGAGAAAGCCTACGAACTGGGGAAGCAATACGAGCAAGATTTCCGGGGCTGCAGCCAGTGTGTCCTGGCCGCCCTTCAGGACGTCACCGGACTCAGGAACGATGATATCTTCAAGGCGGCCACCGGCCTGTCCGGCGGGGGTGGTTCGGCCACCGACGGAAGCTGCGGCGCTTACTCCGGGGCGATACTGATGCTGAGCTGGCTGTGGGGCAGGGACCGGGGGCATTTTGACGATACACAGAACGTCCGGGCGCGGACTCAGCAGATGGTCAGAAAATTCCACGACCACTTTATCCAGGAATACGGTTCCGTGGTTTGCCGGGATATTCAGACCAAGCTTTTGGGAAGGTTTTACTATCTTGCCGACCCGGCGGAGGCTGAGAAATTCCACAATGCCGGAGCACACACCGTTCACTGTCCGGAGGTGGTGGGTAAAGCCGCCCGCCGGATGGCAGAAATAATACAGGAAGAAGACCTGCTTCCCCGATCTGAATAATAGGCAAACGGAGGTAAAGCAATGACCGTCACCGAAAGTAACCGGTACCTCAGTCGTTACGGCTTGACCAGGCTCCTCGAAATCAAAGATGCCGACATACGTATTATCACCCTGGAGCAGTGCCGGGACGCCATTGACCGGGGGATACACATCGGGGGCGCCTTTTCGGCGACTATCCCCCTGGTATCCCTGTACTACGGAGGGACGATGCGTTTTGATGTGGCCAACCCGACACGGCGCGGGCAGGACATGTTCGTGTTGAGCAAAGGGCACGCCGTGGCGCCGGTGGCTTCCGTCTATGCCGACCTGGGCTATTTCGACCGGTCGGTGCTGAAGAACTCGCGGGGCGCCGCCAGTATTCTCAACGGTCACCCCGGTCCGATACTGCCCGGTATTCACATTTCCACCGGACCGCTGGGGCAGGGGCTGGGTGTCGCCCAGGGATTTGCCATGGTGGGGAAGAGAAATCCCGGTTATGATGTCTACTGCCTGACCGGGGACGGGGAACTTCAGGAGGGGCTGATCTGGGAGGCGGCCATGTTTTCCAGCTATAAGAAACTGGATAACCTGTGTGTGCTGGTGGACAAGAATGCCGGCCAGCTGGACGATACCAGACAATTGATTTTCCCGATGCTCGATCTGGACAAGAGGTTTGGCTGTTTCGGCTGGCGGGTCTTCAACGTGGACGGCACCCAGTACGGTACGGTCATGGATGCCCTCCAGGAGTTCAAATACGCGCCGCGGGAAGGCAAACCGACGGCGATAATCTGCCGCACCCGGAAAGGGTACGGCGGTTTTTCCAGTTTTACCACCGGTCACAAGGTGACCTACACCGATGCCATGGTGGACCAGGAAATAAGCCTGCACCAAGAGCGGCGGCTGGGCCGGGTGGCCGAGTTCCTGGATTTCTTTAACGGACTGGCCGGCAAAGATGGCGGCCAGAAACTCGGCGAGAAACTGATAACCAGGGCGAGGCAGATGAACCTGGAAGTTGTCATCTCGAATAATAAAGCGACCGGGGTTGAGCCGGTTGTGGTGCCGGTGCAGACAAGACGGGCGCCGAAGCGAAACAAGCAGATAGATTACGACGTCAGTCAGCTTCCCGGGATGGATAAGACCAAGGAGCACGCCGCCGCCGCCGTGATTACCGCAGCCATGAAAGTTTTTGCCCGGGATAGCCGGGTGGTATCAATCGACGCCGACCTGGCATCAACCAGCGGTCTGGAGCCGGGGGTGGCTTTCGTGGACGTGGGACGGGCGATTAACGTGGGCGTGGCCGAGCCTAACATGATGAATATCGGCGAGGCGTGGGCGGTGATGGGTTATAATGCCTGGACGAGTACCTTCTGCCCGTTTTTCGACTGGCGGGTGATGCGCAGAATCGCTATCGGCTACCAGGAGAGAGTGGAAGCGATTGCCACCGAGGGCGGCTGGCTGAACGAAGGGCACGGCCTGGACCTGACCTTTGTGGCCACGGCGCCCAATTTCGAGACGAACACCAACGGCGCTACCCACATGGGCAATGACGATAATATTATCTTCGATAATATCGCCCATGTGAAAGTGATCGATGTTTCCTGCCCCAACCAGTTGCTGGCGATTATGAAGTGGATAATGGCCGGCAATAAAGGGCTGGTCTACTTGAGAATCATGCGCGCCCCGTCGGCAGTGCTTTACAACGCTGACTTCAGTTTCGAGTTCGGTCGAGGGTACGCAGTCAGGGAAAGCCCGGATGATAAGGCGGTTATCGTCAGCAGCGGGCGCGGCGTCCATGAAGCACTCTCCGCGGCTGCCGAACTGGAGTTGGCGGGGATAAAGTGCGGGGTGGTGGATATGCCTTCGATTGATGAAAAACAACTGCTTGATCTCTACCGTTCCGGGAAACGGGTGATAATCGCCGAGCAGAACAACGGCTACATCTGGGCGGCCTGCCAGAGAGCGCTGAGTCGACTTAAGGAGCCGGTGGAGATGATCCGGCTGCTGCCGATTAACGCCATGGATGAAAACGGCCGTCCCCGCTTTATTCACTCGGCGACTTATCAGGAACTGACCAACCGGTTCGGCCTGTCGGCCGGCCAGCTGGCGGAGGCGGTGAAAGGCAAACTGAACGGCAAATAGCCGGGTAAAAAGAAACAGCGTACCGAATATTGAGGAAAGAGAATTATTTCGGTGCGCTGTCCTTTTTTGAAAACCTTTGAAGTTATAAAGCTTTATAGATACAAAACTAGAGTTATAAACCCGTAAAACTTTTAAAGCTACAAAACTACTTAACTATAAAACTATAAGGTTATTAAACTACAAAAACCTATAGAACGGCTTTGACGCCGGCGATAACCTGCTCCTCGCGGGGCAGCACCATCAGCTCCAGGTTGCGGTTTATCGGGATGAGAACGTCATTGGCGGCCACGCGCTGGATAGGCGCGTCCAGGTGGTCAAAGGCTTTTTCCTGCACCTGAGCGACAATTTCGGCTCCGAAACCGCCCGTTTTGTTGGCTTCGTGCGACACCACCAGCCGGCCTGTTTTCTCGACGGAAGCGATAATAGTGTCAATGTCCAGGGGACGGATGGTTCGGATATCGATTACCTCGGTATCGATACCTTCGTCAGCCAGCATTTTGGCGGCATTCATGACACGGGAAGTCACCGCTCCCCAGCAGACGATGGTGGCGTCTTTCCCTTCCCGTTTCACGTCCGCCTGCCCGATTGGGATGGTGTAGTCTTCCTCCGGCACCGTACCGCTGGTCGCGTAAAGGATGATGGGCTCCATGAATATCACCGGGTTGGGGTCGCGAATGGCCGATTTCAGCAGTCCCTTTACGTCGTAAGGCGTCGAAGGCATGATAACTTTGAGGCCGGGAATGTGGGCGAACCATGCTTCGAAACTCTGCGAGTGCTGGGCGCCCAGGCCGATACCGCCCTCGGTGGCAGTACGGATAACCATGGCCATTTCCGGTCGGCCGGCGGTAAAGTAGCGCATCTTGGCGGCCTGGTTCACGATTTCATCCATGCATATCGTCATCCAGTCGCAGCGCATTATCTCGACCACCGGTCTCAGTCCGGCCATGGCGGCACCCACGCCGTAACCGACGATGGCCGTTTCCGAGATAGGGGTGTCCATGACCCTTTCCGGGCCAAAGGCGGCGAGTATTCCCTTGGTGGCGCCAAAAGCGCCGCCGACCTCGGCAAGATCTTCTCCCATGAGGAAAACCCGGTCGTCACGGGTCATTTCTTCTATTATCGCCTCGGCCACGGCGTCACGATAGCTTATCTGGCGTTGAGCCATTGGAGACCTCCTTCCTTACGCGTAAATCCATTCGTAAATTGTTTCCGGCTTGGGTTCCGGACTGTTGAGGGCAAACTCGGTTGCTTCGTCGATATCTTTCTTGGCGGCCGCTTCGAGGGTGGCGGTTACTGCGTCGTCCATGTAGCCGAGGCCGTACAGTTTTTCCCGGAAAATCTTAATCGGGTCCTTGTTTTCCCACCAGTCGGCAACCTCGCCCTCCGGTCGGTAGGCCGAACTGCCGGGCACGGCATCCATGCGCATGCTGTGTCCCTGCAGGCGGAACGCGACAATCTCGATCAAGGTGGGGCCGCCGCCCTGGCGCGCCCGTTCCAGGGCACCGGTAACGGCTTCATAAACGGCGATAACATCGGTGCCGTCCACGCGGAGGCCGGGCATGTCATAGGCGGTGGCGCGGGCGGAGATATCCTGGTTGGCGCAATTCTTGCAGAGGGGGAGTGTCATGGCGTACTGGTTATTGGTGCAGATGTAAACGACGGGTATTTTCCAGAGTGAGGCCATGTTGAACCCTTCGTGGAAGACACCCCGGTTACTGGCGCCGTCACCGAAAAAGCAGACCGAGACCTGGTCGGTTTTCTTCATCTTTATAGCCAGGCCAACGCCGCCGGCGATATTGATGCCGCCGCCGACGATACCGTTGGTGCCCAGGATATTACGGTCGAAATCGGAAAGGTGCATCGAGCCACCCTTGCCGCCGGTGCAGCCGGTGGCTTTGCCGAAGACCTCGGCAAGCATGGTGGGGACGTGGGTGCCGCGGGCGATGAGGTGGCCATGGGCGCGGTGGGTGGAGATGATGTAATCCTGGGGCGACAGGGCGCGGCAGGCGCCCACGGCGATGGCTTCCTCGCCGATGGAAACGTGGCCGGTGCCCGGGACGCATCCTTCTCCGGCATAGTGCATCAGATTTTGTTCGAAGTAGCGGATAGTCACCATCTGGCGGTACATATCCAGGAGATTTTCTTTGCTTAATTCCATCTTGCTCTCCTCTCGTAAACAGACTGCTTACTTAACGGGATTGATAACGGAAATCCGGTCAGTGATATCACCGTAGAATATCATAAATCCCTCCCGGCAGTCAAAATAACCGGCTGGCTTAGTCGGGACGGTAGGTCACCCAGCTGTGGGGGGATTCCCAGACCTCAATGCCGGAGATGGTGACCGGGTCGGCCAACCTGGAATCAAGCTGCCGGTAAATAGCGGCGGCGATATTTTCCGAGGACGGGTTTACCTCATCAAAGGGCGGGACGTCGTTGAGGCAGGTATGGTCGTAAGCGGCCAGGATATCGTTCAGGTGCCGCTTGAGTTCGGTAAAATCGTAAGCCATGCCGACGTCGTCGAGTCCGGCGGCGCTCACCCGGGCGACGATTTTGAAACGATGCCCGTGCAGCGCTTCGCACTTGCCCCGGTAGCCGCGCAGGAAATGGGCGGCGTCAAAATGCTTCTCTACGGATATTTCGTACATGATGCCTCCCGGTTACTCCAGCTTTAAAACGCCCTGTTTTTCGGTCATGTTCCGGAGTAACTGCTTGATGGTCTGGCCGCTGCCGGGGTGAACCAGGTCAGGGGCAATCTCGGCGAGGGGAGTTAAGGTAAAAGCCCGGTTGGTCATTTTGGGGTGGGGAATGACCAGGTCAGGGGTATCAATTACCTGCTCGCCGAAGAGAAGGATGTCAATATCGATAGGGCGTGGCGCGCCGGTTTTACCGGTCCGTCCCAGCTTTCTTTCAATGCCCTTGGCCAGTATGAGCAGGGCGGCTGGTTCCAGGTAAGTGAACACCTGGCAGACCATGTTGAGGAAGTGAGGCTGGTCAGTATTGCCGAGCGGTTCGGTATCGTAAACAGACGAGACCTTGCCCAGGCGCAGTCGCTGAGAGAGATAATCCAGCGCCCGGTCCAGATTTTCCTGGCGGTCGCCCAGATTTGAGCCCAGCCCGAGATATACCGTCATCGTTTCAGTCACTAATCGTCCTCCTTCGTATATTTCGTATATTTCGTATATTTCGTATAATGGCATCACTCATCCGGCAGAGGCGCGCCATTTCCATGACGTCGTGCACCCGCATGATATCGGCGCCGTGGGCGACGCCGATAGCCACCGTGGCGGACGTTCCTTCCAACCGCTGGTCGGCGGGCAGGTCCAGCACCAGGCCGATCATCGATTTGCGGGAAGTACCCAGCAGGATGGGTTTTTCCAAAACTTTAAGCTCGGCCAGGCGACGGATAATCTCCAGATTCTGTTCCAGGGTCTTGCCGAAGCCGATACCGGGGTCAATGATGATGTTTTGCGGCGGAACTCCGGCCTGCTCCGCCTGCTTTACGGCGCGGGTGAGGTCGGCGATGACGGCGGGCATGATGTCGTCAGTGGGATTATCCCGCTGGTTGCTCATCAGGACGATGGGCACACCGGTTTTAGCGGCGACTTCCGCCAGTGCCGGGTCACGCTGCAGTCCCCAGATATCGTTAATCATGGCGGCGCCAGCCTCGACGGCACGGCGGGCGACGCCGGACTTATAGGTATCAATACTGACCGGTACCGATAATTCGGCAGCCAGCCGCTCTATGGCGGGGATAACCAGGCGCAGTTCGCCGTCAATATCATCAGGGGATGCCGTTTTGGTGCCGGGCCGGGTGGACTCGCCGCCGACGTCGATAATATCGGCTCCCCCGGCGACCATGTGTCGTGCCTGTGCCAGCGTGGCTTCAACGTCACCACCCAGACCGTCCCCGGAAAAAGATTCCGGGCTGAGGTTGCAGATGCCCATGAGGTAAGTGCGCTCTCCCCAGCGGAAAACGGTGTTGCCGCAGCGGGTGGCGGGCAGGGTTAGCTCAGTCTGCTCCAAAGGTATCCCTCAATAAATTCTGAAGTGAAAATCCTGCCCATTATTCTAGCATTTTCAGGCGGTGAGGGAAAATATGGGGAGGATTAGGGGGCGAGATTCTAAAATACTCTGCGTAGTCTGGCTGAAAAACGGGGGTTGTGGTATGATGATGATGCCTGCTGGGCAGGATAGAGGCGAAATTAAAATGAAAGATAAACTGGAA
Source organism: uncultured bacterium (assembly GCA_965369965.1). Lineage (GTDB taxonomy): Bacteria > Chloroflexota > Dehalococcoidia > Dehalococcoidales > RBG-16-60-22 > JACZSH01. Next base: position 16,392 of record CBDUSH010000013.1, read on the forward strand.
GACTTGGCCGGTCGGGAAGAGCGGGTAAAAGCCGGCGGTGGTGAGAAACGCATCAGGCAGCAGCACGACGCGGGCAAACTCACCGCACGGGAGCGGATTGATACCCTCTTCGATGCGGGCACTTTCCAGGAACTGGACATGCTCGTCGAGCACCGCGCTACCGGTTTTAACCTGGGTGAAGTCTCCATCCCGGCTGATGGGGTGGTCACCGGCTTCGGCAGGGTGAACGGCCGCACAGTGTGCGTTTTCTCGCAGGACTTTACCTCAAGAGGCGGTACCCTGGGCGAGATGCACGCCCGCAAGATATGCAAGGTGATGGACCTGGCGATGACGATGAAGGCGCCCATGGTGGGCCTTATCGACAGCGGCGGGGCGCGCATCCAGGAGGGAATCCACGCCCTTAACGGCTACGGGAGCATCTTTTTCCGTAACTCCTGCGCTTCCGGGGTCATTCCCCAGATATCGGCCATCATGGGGCCGGCGGCGGGCGGGGCGGTCTACTCGCCGGCGATGACCGACTTTGTTTTCATGGTCAAGGGGACGAGCTTCATGTACATCACCGGCCCCAGCGTGGTCAAGGCGGCCACCAGCGAAGAGATAAACGATGAAGATCTGGGCGGACCGATGGCGCACAGTACCAAAAACGGGGTCGCCCAGTTTGTCGGCGAGAACGATAAAGAGACCATCGAAGAGATAAAACGGCTGCTGAGCTATCTGCCGTCGAGTAACGCCGAAAAGCCGCCCGATGTCACCCCCACCGATGCTATCGACCGGGCCGACCCGGCGCTGGACGAGGTTATCCCGGCGGAAGCTTTTAAAACCTACGATATGAAAAAAGTTATCCATGCCATTGTGGACAACGGGGAAATCCTGGAGCCGTCCCGGCGCTATGCGCCCAACATAATTACCTGCTTCGCCCGCTTGAACGGGCACGCGGTGGGTATTATCGCCAGCCAGCCCAACCACCTGGCCGGTTGCCTGGACATTAACGCCTCGGATAAGGCGACCCGGTTTATCCGGTTCTGCGATGCTTTTAATATTCCCCTGATTACCATCGCCGACGTTCCCGGCTATCTCCCGGGGAGCAGTCAGGAATGGGGGGGCATCATCCGGCACGGCGCCAAGCTCCTCTGGTGCTATTCCGAGGCAACCGTGCCCAAGATAACCTTGATTACACGAAAGGCTTACGGCGGGGCGTATATTGCCATGTGCAGCCAGAGCCTGGGGGCGGACTATACCATGGCCTGGCCGACGGCAGAAATCGCGGTCATGGGAGCCGAAGGCGCGGCGGCGATTATCCACCGGCAGGAGATAAGGGAGGCCGCCGACCCCAAAGCCAAAGAGAAAGAGAAAATCGAAGAGTACCGCCGGTTGTTCGCCAATCCTTACGAGGCGGCCAAGATGGGATATATCAGCGCCGTTATTCGACCCGGGGAAACACGCCGGAAGATGATTGCCGCCCTGGAGGCGCTCCAGAACAAAAAGGAGTCACGTCCGGCGCGGAAACACGGCAACATTCCGATGTAAGGCGGTAAAGAGGAAGATTTATAAACCTCACTCTCTTTATCCCCCTTTGACGAAGCGGGAAGAGATTTTAACCTTCTGATGAAGGACGGGAATATATGGGCAAGACGCTGGCTGAAAAAATATTGAGTGAGAAATCGGGCAGTGACGCCCGGGCGGGCGATATTGTTATCGCCAAAGTAGACCTGGTCTTTCTCCAGGACACCACCGGCCCGCTCACCGTCCGGCTGTTCCGGTCAGGCGGCTTCAAGGCTTTGGCTAATCCGCCGCGTACGGTGCTGTTTATCGATCACGCCGTGCCCAGCCCCAGCCTGGCATTGTCCAACGACCACCGGCTGCTGCGGGAGTTTGCCGGAGAGACCGGCGCCGATATGTCGGACATCGGGGAAGGTGTCTGTCACCAGCTGGTGGGCGAGTCCATGGCACGACCGGGGGACGTGGTGGTGGGGTCGGATTCGCACACGGTAACCGCCGGGGGGTTGGGGGCATTCGCCACCGGAATGGGCTCTTCGGACGTGGCCGTGGCTATGGCGTTGGGAAAGACCTGGTTCCGGGTGCCGGAAACCATTAAAGTGACCGCGACCGGCAGTTTTCAGAAAAGTGTCTGTGCCAAGGATTTTATTCTGCACTTGATCGGGCTGATTGGCGCCGACGGGGCTACTTACAAGGCGCTGGAATTCGGCGGCGACGCCGTGGCGGCGATGTCAATGTCTTCGCGTCTGACCGTTGCCAATATGGCGATAGAAGCGGGGGCAAAGGTGGGGCTTTTCCCGTCCGACCGGGTGACAGGCGATTACCTGGCAGCGCAGGGACGGGATGAGGAATACGGGCCGATTGCCCCCGATCCTGACGCCGATTACGAAAAGGTGATAAAGATTGACCTGAAAATACTTGAGCCGACGGTGTCACGGCCGCACACGGTGGATAATACCGCTCTGGCGCGGGACCTCAAGGGAACGAAAATACAGCAGGTGTTTATCGGCACCTGTACTAATGGGCGGCTGGACGACCTGGAGATAGCGGCTGGTATTCTTAAAGGTAAGCAAAGCAAACCCGGCACGCGTCTGATTGTCGGACCGGCCTCACGGAAAGTGATGCTGGGGGCGATGATGGCGGGCTATATCCAGACTCTGGTGGCGGCGGGAGCGACTATTCTGCCACCGGGCTGCGGGCCCTGTCTCGGCCTGCACCAGGGGATACTGGGAGACGGGGAAGCCTGCCTGTCAACGTCGAACCGGAATTTCCAGGGGCGCATGGGCAACCCTGACGCCTTCGTCTACCTGGGCAGCCCGGCAACGGCCGCGGCGACGGCGCTTACCGGAGAAATCACCGACCCGAGGGAGGTAGTTCAAGGGTGAAAGGGAAAGCTTTCAAGTTTGGCGACAGTATTTCCACCGACCATATTATACCGGGTCGTTTCGCTCACTTGCGGAGTAACCTTCCCGAGCTGGCGAAGCACGCTCTGGAAGACGCTGACCCGACTTTTGTCACCCGGGTGAAGGCGGGAGATTTCATCGTCGCCGGCAACAACTTCGGACTGGGGTCAAGCCGGGAGCATGCGCCGCTGGTTATCAAGATGGCCGGAGTCAGCGCCATACTGGCTAAATCAGTGGCGCGTATCTTTTTCCGCAACGCCATTAACCTGGGGCTGCCGGTGCTGATATGCGACACGGACGGTATCGGCGACGGGGACGAACTGGAGATAGACCTGGGGGCGGGGACGATAAAGGACCTGACTAACGGCCGTCAGTTTACCTCGGGGCGGATTCCGGAGGTTATGCTGCACATCCTGGATGAGGGCGGGCTGATTCCCTACATCCAGAAGTACGGCGATTTTAAATTATAATCTGAGGATGATAGAGATGACACATAAGGTTACCCTGATTCCGGGTGATGGCGTCGGGCCGGAGGTAGTGGCGGCGACGAGGCTGGTGCTGGAAGCTACCGGTGTCTCTTTCCAGTGGGAAACGGTCGAGGCCGGCGCCGACGTTATGGAAAAGTACGGCACGCCGCTGCCGGAGTCGGTGCTGGAATCGATAAGGAGGAACGGGGTGGCTCTGAAAGGCCCGGTGACCACGCCGGTTGGCTCCGGTTTCCGGAGCGTCAACGTGGCTATCCGCAAGGAACTGGACCTTTACGCCTGCGTCCGTCCCTGCAAGATTTATCCCGGTGTCCCATCAAGGTACCTGGACGTAGATATTGTCGTCGTTCGGGAAAATACGGAGGACCTCTATGCCGGAATTGAGTTCGAGAAGGGCGCCCCGGAGACGGCCCGGCTTATCCAGCTGGCATCGGAAACGGGGAGAGGCAATATCCGGGCCGATTCAGGAGTGAGTCTGAAAATGATTTCGGAGATGGGAAGCCGGAGAATTGTCCGCTTTGCCTTTGACTACGCCCGCGCATACCAGCGGAAGAAGGTAACTGCCTTGCACAAAGCAAACATTCTGAAATTCTCCGACGGGCTTTTCCTGGCGGTGGCCCGGGAAGTGGCCCGGGAGTATCCCGATATCGAGTTCGAGGACAGGATTATCGATAACATGACAATGCAGCTGGTGAGAAGACCTCAGCAGTTTGACGTGGTGGTGGCACCCAATCTGTACGGCGATATAATCTCTGACCTCTGCGCCGGGCTGGTCGGCGGGTTGGGAGTGGCCCCGGGGGCCAACGTGGGTGAAAAGTACACGGTTTTCGAGCCGACCCACGGCAGCGCACCGAAGTACGTTGGCCAGAATAAGGTTAATCCCGTGGCCACCATGCTCTCCGGGATGCTGCTGCTGCGCCACCTCGGCGAGGCGGATGCCGCCGACCGGCTGGAAAGCGCCATCGCCGGCGTCATCGCCGAAGGTACTAACGTTACTTATGATATGATGTCCGATGGCACGGCGGGAGTGGGTACCTCAGAGATGGCCGAGGCCGTAATCGGGAAATTGAGAGGATAGACTATGCTTGCCAAAATCAGCATTATCGGGGCGGGGAATGTCGGCGCCACCACCGCGCAGAGGCTGGCGGAAAAGAACTTCGCCGACATCGTGTTGGTTGACATAATAGAAGGTCTGCCGCAGGGTAAGGCGCTGGATATGATGGAGTCGGCACCCATTATCGGTTTCGACGCCTGTATCACCGGTACCAACGACTACCAGGCAACGGCGGATTCGGACGTGGTGGTGATTACTTCGGGTCTGGCGCGGAAGCCGGGCATGAGCCGTGATGAGCTGCTGCAAGCCAATGCCCGAATATTGACCGGGGTGACCGGTCAGGTGGTGAAATACTCGCCGGAATGCGTTATCGTCATGGTGACCAATCCGGTAGACGTCATGACTCACCTGGCGCTTAAAGTCAGCGGGTTTGCCCCCAACCGGGTGCTGGGGTTGTCCGGGGTGCTCGACGGCACCCGTTTGAGCAGCTTTATCGCCGCCGAACTGGGTGTTTCGGTGGCGGATGTTTTCAGTTGCGTCATCGGAGAACACGGCAAGAACATGATAGTTATCCCACGGCTGTGTACCGCGGGGGGTATTACCATCACCAGCCTCCTGCCGCCGGAAACGGTTGACCGCCTGGTGGCGCGCACCGTAAACGGCGGGGCGGAGATTGTCGAACTGCTGAAGACGGGCAGCGCCTTTTACGCACCGGCGGCGGCGATTACGCGCATGGTGGAGGCGATTATTCTGGATAAAAAGCAGACCATGCCCTGTGTGGCCTATCTCCGGGGCGAGTACGGTATAAAAGACGCCGTTATCAGCCTGCCGGTGAAACTGGGTCGAAACGGTATCGAAGAAGTAGTGGAACTGGAATTGACTGACAGTGAGCAGCGGTCCTTGACGGCGTCGGCGGAGGCGGTTCGGGAGTTGGTTAAAG
>CBDUSH010000014.1:0-21283 GCA_965369965.1 uncultured bacterium
CGCAGGCCGAAGAACTGGTTGGGCAACGAATGAACCTTATGGCGAAGACTAAGGAATTAGAAAGAGCCAACCAGGCCAAGGGCGAGTTCCTGGCCCGTATGAGCCACGAAATCCGCACTCCGATATACGGCACCATGGGTATGCTTGATCTGGCGCTGGATACTGAATTGGAGCCGGAACAACGGGAATACCTTGACGTTGCCAGGGCTTCGGCCGAATCACTAATGTCCATCATTAACGGCATCCTGGACTTTTCTAAAATCGAAGCCAGGCGGCTTGAACTGGATGAGGACGATTTCGATCTGCGTACTGCCATCGAGAAGGCAACCGATATGGTAGCCTTTGATGCTCACAAGAAGGGGCTGGAACTGGTCACTCACCTGCTGCCTGAAGTGCCAACAGCGCTGGTGGGTGATGAAGCACGTCTGTGCCAGGTGCTGGTAAACTTGACCTACAACGCGGTCAAGTTCACGAGGCAAGGGCAGATAGTCATAACGGTGGGGGCAAAGGCTGCCCGTGATGATGAAGTGGAACTCCACTTCTCCGTCAGTGATACCGGTATCGGCATCCCCAAGGATAAACAAACCGCGATTTTCGATGTTTTCAGCCAGGTTGACGGTTCCAACACTCGCATGCATGGAGGAACCGGGCTGGGATTGGCGATTTCTCGGCAATTAGTCGAATTAATGGGAGGAAGTATCTGGGTGGAGAGCCGCCCCGGAAAAGGTTCCACCTTCCATTTCACAGTAATTTTCAGAAAGCAGGACGGCATCAATCAGACAGCCGAAAAACATGGGGTAACCGGCGATTGGCAAGGGTTACCCGTACTGATTATTGACGACAATGCCGCCAACCGTCTTATCTTGAAAGAGATGCTAAGCGCCTGGAAATTCGAGGTTACGGAGGCCGAAGATGGGCCGGCAGGGCTTCGGGAACTCAAAAGAGCGAAGGAGACGTCTCGATATTTCCGCCTGGTATTGCTGGATAAGATGATGCCGGGGATGGACGGTTTTGCTGTGGCCAGGCAGATTAGGGATGACTCCGCTCTGCATGACGCCATCGTGATGATGCTGTCATCTGAGAGCGTGCATGATGATATAGCCCTTTGCCGGGAACTGGGCATAGTCACCTATCTGGTCAAGCCAATCAAACGTTCTGCCCTCTTTGCCGCCATCCAGACGGCACTAAGCGCTTCACCCGAGGTCAAAAAGAAATCCATCCGTGTTGTACCGGCTGCCATCGAAGGCCCCGGGGGACACATTCTGGTGGTCGAAGATAACGCGGCCGCCCAGGTCATCGCCAGGAAAAGTCTGGAAAAGAGAGGTTACACGGTACAGACAGCCGGTAATGGTTTTGAGGCGCTCCTGATGGCAGAAAGAAAAGGATTTGACCTGATATTGATGGATCTGGAAATGCCGGAGATGAACGGACTGGAGGCCACGCGGATCATCCGCAAAAAGGAAGCCATTTCCGGTAACCATATCCCCATCATAGCCATGACGGCTTATGCTTTCAGCGAAGACAAAGAGAGATGCCTGGCAGCGGGCATGGACAGCTATATCTCCAAACCGGTGAAATACCCGGAACTCTTCAGTATAATCGAAAGCCTGCTGTCTCCGGACAGCCAATCCGGCCCGGAGTTGCCCGTTGATTTCAACGCAGCGCTGCAGATGGTCGATGGAGACAGGGAGCTCCTGCAAGAAGCTGTCATGCTGTTTCTGGACCAGGATTGCCCCAGACAACTGAAAGCCCTGAGAGAGGGCTTGGAACGGCAAGACGCGCCGGCGGTCAAGGCAGCGGCGCACGGCATAAAGGGGGCGGCAAGTAACCTGGGGGGTCAAAAAGTGAGTGCGGTGGCTTTGCGGCTTGAGACGATGGGACGGGAAAACGACATCACCGGCGCGGAGGAAATACTGAAAGAATTGGAAGTGGAGATAGAACATTTTTCAGCTTTCTTCTCGCGATCGGACTTGATGCCGCAAATGACCAGCCACTAACCGGACGAAAAATTATTGCCGGCCGGCCCTGGAGAAAAGTCCCATAATGCATGATGAAGGGGGAAAGGAACAGATGAGCTTTAAAGGGCGTATTCTCATCGTTGACGACCGCCGTTCCGAGGCATGGTTCATCGAACGTATCTTGCAAAAGGAAGGCTTCAATATCCTCACCGCCTCCAATGGGCTGGAGGGGCTGCAAAAGGCGCGTGAGGAAAAGCCCGACCTCATTATTATGGATACCGTTATGCCTAAAATGTATGGCCACAAAGTCTACCAGCATCTGCAACAAGACCCGGATACCGCCCGTATACCGATACTCTTTCTCACCGACGAAATAAAAATAGATAAGAAGAGAATAATTACCGCCGGAGGGCAGAAACCGGCTACCGGCCTCAATGGTCAGGGAAAGAGCCGCCAGCCGGCAGTTATCGACTTCCTGGCCAAGCCGTTTACCGCCAAAGATGTGGTGCCTAAAGTACAAACCTTACTCAAGCTGAGTAAATATGAAGAGGAAATGACCCTTAAATCACGGATTCTCATCATCGACGACAACCGGTCTATAGTGCGGCTCGCCGAACGCGCCCTGCAGAAAGAAGGTTATCATGTCATCACCGCCTTTGACGGGCTGGAGGGGTTACGAAAGGTAAAAGAGGAGAATCCTGACCTCATCATCCTGGATATTGTCATGCCGGAGCTTAACGGATTTCAGGTTCTCGGCCTGGTGCGGCAACACACCGGGACACCGGTAATCATGCTTACCACAGAGTGTGATATGGAATCGGTGAAAAGCACTCTGGCCCTTGGCGCGGACGGGTTTGTGGTAAAGCCATTTAGTACCAGAGACCTTTTAGCTCGTGTTTCAGAGAAGCTGGTCCGTACCCGTGAGAAAGCTCCGCAACTGTAGAAAGCCCGGAGACGGCGCAAAGATGTACCAGGCCAGTCACCCTTCGGGACAGTTTGAAATTTTATAAAGGAGTGCTCCCTTAACCTTGTTGCCGGTATTCTAACGCCCGGTAACAATTAAACAGGTGTCAAGGCGGGCAATACCATCGATTAATGATATCTCGGTCTGTACGAGATGCATTAATTTATCAATATCATCTGCCCCAACCAGGGCAATTACGTCATGTGGCCCCCAAATAACATCAGTCGCCAGAACTCCGGGATTCTTATCCAGTGCGATAACTACGGAAGACGATTGGCCTTTCTCCGCATCAATCAGTACGTATGCTCTTCTCTTCATAATTTACTCACCTCACATATAGATACTATACACCTTCTTGCTGATTATCGTTCTTACTGCCGATACTGTCAACAGGTTCCGGCGGCATATCGGTGAGCGCCTTCAGGTAAGGTAAATTATAGCCACCCCGCCGACAATCAGGACAATGGCAAAGAAACGCAGCGTCAGCACGCTCTTTTCCGTCTGCCATTCGAGCAGCGCCGGAGAGAAGCGGGATACAATGAACGCAATCATAAAAACGAAAAGAGGACGGCTGCTGAAAATGGTGGAAACCAGTGATACCGGTCCGCTTTGCACTGCCAGATAGAATAAAACCACTCCGAGGACGCCGATTATCTCGTTGATAAACATTATGCCCAGCGCGGAGTTACGGGCCGGCCAGTTGATGAGTTCCTTCAGTACCTGGGGCCGCAGGGAAAACAGGATGAAGATACCGGCCAGACTGAAATGGGTCAGGCTGTACATATTCCACGATGAGTAGTAAGACAAAGCGTACTTGGTAATGACGTCGGCGGCGGCCAGTAAAAAACTGGCGCCAAGAAGCAGTAACAGCGTTCTGCCCATCGAGGTAAACCGGCGGCCGGAGTCTCTCTTGACCGAGACTATTACCACCCCGGCGACGACGATAGCAATTGCCAGCCATTGCCGGTAGTCCAGCGTCTCGCCCAGCAGCGGCACAGCCATAACAGCCACGAAGATAGGATAGGTATTAATTATAGGCACTACCCGTGACACTTCTTCCCTTCTCAGGACGTAGAGCATCATAATGATAGAAGCAGAGCGGATAATTCCGGCGGCAACGGCGGCAAGTAGCGGCCAGGTGCCCGTGTTCTGTGGCAGCGGGAACAGGTAAACCAGTACAATACTCCAGCCCAGCATCATAACACCCACCGGCAGCATGTAGGCCCGGAAACTTGGCATCCGCCTTGAAATAAGGTGGCTGTCCACCGTGTTCACCAGGCCCTGAACCGCGGCGCTTAGTAACGCCGCAGATATCCAGTTGAAAGACATCGCCTGCCCCTTCCCGAAGTTCAATATTGAGCGTACGCCTACATGATAAACCATAATGCCGGTGCTTGCCACACTCGGATCAGGATTCCCGGCCTGCCTTAACTGTCAAAGGTAGCCCCACCATCCCCAAGCTGAAGCCTGTAGGGAGCAAGGATTACCGAGTACGCTTATTTCTCGAAAAAGGCAGGAGGGAAAGTGTTGAGATGGTGCAGGGATATATAAGGTCGGTTACATTTCGGGATTCCTTGAAGTTTTACAAGGCGCCTTTATCAGGAATCAGGAAACAAATAAGCGGTAGCGGGTCAATTTGAAATAAGTTGTCTAGTAATGGTAGCGTGCCTGAAGAAAATCAATCCGGTCATCGCGGACTAAATAAACAATGCGATGCTCTTGTGTAAGCCTTCTTGACCATGTGTCTGAGAGACCCTTTAATGGCTCCGGCTTGCCCGTGCCGGTAAAAGGGTCTCGGTGTATTATTTCATCCACTATGTTTAACGCCCTAAGCGCAATTGCCCAATTTGTATCGATCCAATACTTCAAATCCTCTTTAAACTCAGCTTGAAATACCGGCTTTCTTGTCTTTGCCCCCTGCTTGCGCTTACTCTTGCTCAACCCCTAACTCTCGCTTGAGTTCCTCTAAGGATGATGGCTGTGCGCCATCATCGTAAGCACGGTTCAATGCTGTTAACAATCTCCTGGCATTCTCTGGGGAACGAAGCAGATGAACCGTCTCCATAATACTACTCAGTTCATCTGCTGAAATCAGGGCAACGTTCTCTGCTCCCCTGCGAGTAATAAAAATAGGCTCGCGTGTTGATATTACCTCATCCCATAAAGTGCGAAAGGACTGCCTGGCATTACTGTATGTCGTTTCTGTAACCATTACTACCCTCTGATAATATCAATATATATTGTACAGATATACTGTACAATATATCTACCATATTGTCAAGCACCCACCCATGATACCCAGCCAAAACCCATAAGGAGCAAGGCAGCCAGGTGTGATTGGAATACCCGAAACGCCAATCCGGCTGGATTTTCAGAGGTGGCATGGCGCCCCGGACGATTGCTCTTGCTCCCGTTCTTGGGATATAATAGTGGCTGTTCAAAACGGTAGTTCGGAAGTAATAATTCATATTACAGGAGATTGAAACATGCCGAAAAATATCGCAGTGCTGGGGGCCGGTGCCATAGGCGCATCAATCGGCGCTTATCTGACCAGAGACGGATATGACGTCACGCTGATTGACCAATGGGCCGCCCACATCGAGAAAATCAAGGCTGACGGTTTAAAGCTCACCGACGTCAGCGGTGAATATATTGTGTCCGTCAAGGCGCTTCACCTGAGCGATGTCAGCGGCCTCAAGGAGCAATTTGACGTAGTATACCTGTCAGTCAAGTCGTACGACACACGGTGGTCAACATACTTCATAGAACCATTTCTTAAGCCTTCCGGCTATATCCTGCCCGCGCAGAATGCCCTGAACGATGAAGCGGTAGCCAGAATTGTGGGCTTTGAACGAACCGTCGGCTGCGTGCCGTCAATCAGTGCCGCCGTTTACGAACCCGGCCACGTGGTTCGCACCGATTCCATGACAGGGCACAGTTTCACAATAGGGGAACTCAACGGGCTTATCACTCCGAGGGCGCTGGAAATAGTAGACTCCCTGAAATCTTTCGGTCACTGCGAGGCGACTCAGAACATATGGGGCGCACGCTGGGGCAAGCTGGTTGTCAATTGCATGGCGAATACCCTGTCCGGCCTGATCGGACCGGCCTTTTCATCATTAACCGAGGAACAACGCGATATGGCCAGTTCAATCAGGGTCATGGCCGGGAGCGAAGTGATAAAAGTAGGTTTTGCTATGGGGATAGTCTCGGAACCGATATGGGGTATACCGGCCAAAACATTTGCCGAAATCAGCACGAAAAAGGAAGCGGATGCGGTAAGGGCCGAGATGGATGCGGTGGTAGCCGGGAGGACCTCCAGCCCCGAACAAGTGAAAAAGATAGGCACTCCGGGCCGGCCATCGTTATTGCAGGATGTAATGAAAGGCAGGCGAACCGAGGTGGACTACCTGAACGGATTTGTGGTCGGAAAAGCGGCGGAGACTGGAGTCCCGGTACCGATGAATCAGGAAATCGTCCGCCTGATGAAAAAAGTGGAAGCCGGAGAGCTTAACCCTGATCCGGCAAACATAGAGAAGCTCAGCGCTTGTCTGGCTTTTTAAAGTTTTCGAAGAGAAACTCGGCTCTTATCTGGCTTTTTAAAGATTTCGAAGAGAAGCTCAACTCTTGTCTGGCTCTTTAAAGGTTTTCAAAGAGAAGCTCAGCTTTTATCTGGCTCTTTAAAATTTCTCGAAAAAGGGCAGGGGTGTATACTCTTTGACGAGCGATATCTCGGCATGTTACGATGCCTGATAATGACTACTTCACCCGCCCCGGATTTAAAGTTATCCCTGAATATACCCAATGCTCTATCTTTCGCGCGTATCTTGCTGGCGATACCCATTGCTCTGCTTCTGCACAAAGGAGGAGAATATTCATTCCTCCTGGCCGGTATTTTGCTCGTAATTGCGGCGTTTACAGATTGGCTGGATGGTTTCCTGGCTCGCAGATTAGGTCAGGAAAGCCTCGTCGGGTCACTCCTGGATATTCTGGCCGACCAACTGCTTTTTATGCCGAGTTTAATAATGGCTATCACTGCCGGACTGTTTTCAAGAACAGATACCCTGATGCCTTTGAATCCTTATCCCTACGCGGTGCCGGCGCTTGCCGGAGGAATCACAGTATTAACCGGCATGGGCATCTATCTCTGGAAGCGCCGCAGTCGTGAGTTTGAATTTCCCGCTCCCCCAGGTGTAGCCAAGGTTAACTACTGGTTTTGGCTGGCGCCACTGATAGTAGCTATCTTTGGTATAGGACCCGACATATTTCTCGCTGTTTTGATGTACCTTGCGATTATCTCCACTGTGCTCACTTTCTATTCGTACCTGAAGAAGGGCGGCTACGTTTTTACCGACTGAAAAGTGCCTTGGTTTGTAAAACGTTTTATTCGAATCTATAAAAGCACCGGCATCAGGCTCTGGCCTTGACCGGCTACAGGCTATCGGTTACACTCCAAAATGGCCGCCAAATATCCGCTTATCGGAGAACTGTGCTCAATACAGACATATAATGATAGCAAAACGATCACCCCTTTTTTACGGTTGGATTATCGTCGGCATCGCCATTATCGGCATGACGCTGGCATACGGCACAAGACATTCCTTCTCAGTTTTCTTCCCGGCCATATTGAATGAATTCGGCTGGAGCCGTGGCAGCACCGCTTTGATGCTGTCTCTCAATATACTTGTGTATGGTTTAACGGCGCCTTTTGCCGGGTTTCTTGTAGACCACTGGAAGCCCCGAAGGGTTTTGCTGATTGGAGTTGTGATACTGAGCTTCACAACGGCATCTTGTGCCTTCGCTACCGAATTGTGGCATTTCTACATCCTCTTTGGGTTACTGGTACCCATCGGTATCGCGCTTAGTGGTTGGCCGGTATTAGCGCCGACAATCGCGAACTGGTTTACCAAAAAACGCGGCCTTGCTTTGGGTATCGGCGGCATGGGTGCGGGTATGAGTTACGTTTTCAGTCTTTTTGTGGAATTTGTTATCTCACAGGTAGGCTGGCACAACGCCTATATTGTGATTGGTGCCCTCGCCCTTGTTATCCTTATCCCCCTTCATATGCTGCTGTATCACTACCGCCCTCAAGATAAAGGATTGCAGCCTTATGGCAGTGATGTAATAACTACTGATAAAGCCGCCGAAACAGCCCCCCCGGACAGACCGGCCACCATCTCATCCGGGTGGACATTACGCCGTGCCGCTAAAACATATCAGCTTTGGTTACTGATTGCCTCTCATTCCCTCCACTGGGGCATGGCGGCTTATCTGGTGCTGGCCCATCAGGTTAGATTTACCATAGATGCCGGCTACAGTAGCCTGTTTGCCACTTCTGTCTTAGCCCTGTTCGGCGCCTTCATGATCGCCGGTATGGCTCTTGGTTTCATTTCTGACTGGATAGGGCGGGAATGGACGGTTACCATAGCCAATTTACTGGCAATAAGTGCCGTCATCGCCCTCCTTTTTGTCAACGATACGTCACAGCCATGGCTGCTTTACATATACGCGGTATGTCTTGGATTAGGAACCGGGCTCTTTTCGCCAACTATCACCGCCGGGGAGGCAGACTTATTCCATGGGAAATCATTTGGGGCCATCGCGGGACTATCTCTGGCGGGGATGGGCATCGGCGCGGTAATGGGGCCATGGCTGGGGGGCTGGATTTATGATGTTACCGGCAGTTATCGACCCGCTTTTCTCTTCACCATTACGGCTTTTACGTTAAGCATGGTAACATTCTGGATTGCGGCGCCACGTAACGCCGGCAGATTTACCAGATTAAGGAATAATTGAAACGAGATATGGTCGGCGGTTCAATTCCACCCGCGGCCGCTTTCCATTAAAGCTTCCCTTCAGCCTCCCTTTCCATTTTATCCAGCCGGGTATAGTAGTCCGGGAACTCGTTAAGATGAGCCAAAGCTATCTTTCCCGTCATGACAGGGTCGTCATTGGTAACATTGGTGTGCTCATCTACTTTCCCATGCTCAAGCTCAACATCAAGCCCCATACGATATTGTTCAATATCAAACTTACTCCAATCAATACCCAGTGTCTCCCCAATTTGTTTAGCTTCCTCGGTAGTAAACTGTTTCTTATCCGCCTTATTATCTTTGAAGGAATCAGCTACACTTCTACCGAAGACTTGGGCTGCTTTTCCCACATCTCTGAACTTATCCTTAACCTCTTCATCCTTAAACCTGCTCGCAAAAGTCCTGGCTGAACTGGATGTACTTTCTGTAAATTCCTTAGCCTTCTCTTTCAGTACCGGATCGTTAAATATCTCACTAATGGCTTGCCCGAAAGCTTTGAACATTTCGGCAAAGTTTTCAACCGCCTGTTTCTTATCTGATTTCTCTTCTTGTGACATGATTCCTCCCCATTATATATTCAAATTCAAACATATTATAACCTATAAATTCAGTATGGGCCTTCTTTGTAGATTAGCCTTAATGCACGATTGAGATTTTCTGTGAAACCTCTTCACTCGGTGAAGGTCGTGAAATAGGCCAGGTGAAAGATACCGAAACCCTTGGAGGAATCCCGATACCTGCTTCAATCGACATCTCGGTAGGGCCAAACTCAGCAGCTATTTCATGCGCTTTATGCAATGCATCCCTGACAAGGTCACGAACTTTCGTAAACGATTGCCCGGTAAGTTTATCTGTCCGTCTCAGGATGTTGCTAATGTCGTTTTCTATGCTCAGCAGTTCTGTCAGCTTATCAGAAAGTTTGTATCGCTCGGATATTTCATCAGGCATTATTTCTACCTCCTTTTGGGGAACTTCTTCACAATTTGGACATATTCTAGCGCATCGAGTATAGCATTATGTGTGTCTTTTCGTCTATTGAGAATTTACGCCTAAAAAATGTGCCGCAAAGCTATTGACCTTCTCCCTCCTCTTGAAAACTGATCGACCTCATTTAGACGCACCGGGAAATTTTTCGCATTATCTTTCCCGTTCAAAATAGAAGTCAATACATCCACGTAGTCGCCGGAATGCTTATCCGGTAACCCGTATGGATTTTCAATCCTCTCAACGATTTACTTTTCCGCTCCGGTAAACTTTATTTAACTCATCATCTGAAAATACAATAATTAAAGTGTAACAAACTATGACTGAAAAACGTAACAAATATGTCAGGGTCAATGAAGTATCGGGGTTATTGATGCTAAACAGGAGCTGGAAACGGAGGGACGGACCGTGAGGCAGAACCAAACTAAATCGGTAGAAGGAGAAAACAGATGGCGGGGAAAAACGAAGCTGACCTGGCAGATAAAAAGACTTCTGAAAAACCAAAGCGCGGTCAGTATTAAGGAAAGGGAATGCGCTCTTTCTTCTCCTCCCCGATAATCCCCGCCACACTCCAATAAACCCACCAACAAGGCAAGTACAAACAAAGGAAACGTCAATCCGGCCGGATGTTCAGAGGTGAAATGGAGCGGGAGACGAGGCTCGAACTCGCGACCCTCTGCTTGGGAAGCAGATGCTCTACCACTGAGCTACTCCCGCCTGACCCCATTTTAACCCTTATCCTTCCCCCCTGTAAAGAACCGCCGCCGGCATTTTACCTGCCGCCCACGTTCAAAATATATTTATGTCATCACTTGCTTTCCTGATTTTCCTTGTTGTATAATGAATATGGTGGTTTCAATTACGGTTATCGCATACCTGGTTACACACAAAATAATGCAGGATGACCAAATCTAAACCAACTATTTTTAAGAGAGGAGGTCATCCCTTGAGCTTAGAAGACAAATCGCTACAATGTGCCGATTGTGGTGCTGATTTCATTTTCAGCGCCCAGGAACAGGAATTCTTTCAGTCCAAAGGCTACACCAACGACCCCAAGCGCTGCCCTGACTGTCGTCGCGCACGAAAGTCGTCCCGTTACGGAACTGATGGCTATTCAACCCGACGTCAGATGTTCCCCGCCGTCTGCGCCCAGTGTGGCAAAGAGACGGAAGTACCCTTTGAGCCGCGTGAAGGCCGACCGGTCTACTGCAGTGAATGCTTTAATCAGGTCCGAATGAGCCGGTAATACGGCCCGAAACTTAATAACATGCACGGGCCGGTTTCGGCCGGCCTGTGTGCGTTACTGGAAAGAGTTGATAAATTATGTCGTTGAAAGTTAATCTGCGCGATGGTGAAAGCCAGGACGCCCTGCTGAAACGCTTTCAGAGAATGGTGCAGACGGAAGGTATCCTGCGCGAAGCGAAGGATCATCGCTATTTCCTCTCCACCCGTGACGTGGCCCGCATGAAGGCAAAGAAGAACGCCCGCCGCCGTCGCTCTGAGAGATAGAGGTCCAAGCGGGCCTCTCGCCCTTCACCCCCGCCACCTAACTCCACTGCTCAGCCTCAGGCCAGGCTTGAGCCAGTTCTTTAGCCATAGGCAAATGACCCGGCATTTCCAGGGTCGGATCGATTTCAAATATTCTTTCCGCTTCCCCTCTGGCCATCTCCAGTAAACCGATATCGGAAAGCTTCGCCATGCGCAGATCGGGCATCCCGCTCTGCCGGGTTCCGAAAAATTCCCCCGGCCCCCGCAGCTTCAGATCCTCCTCCGCCAGCTTAAACCCGTCCTGTGTTCGTTCTATTATGTCAAGCCGCTCCCGGCTCACCTCGGACGGCCTCATCGCCAGCAGCATACAGTAACTCTGCTCCTCTCCCCGCCCCACACGCCCCCGGAACTGGTGCAGCTGTGACAGCCCGAAACGGTCGGCGCTCTCCACCAGCATCACCGTCGCGTTCGGCACGTCGATACCCACCTCCACCACCGGCGTCGATACCAGGATGTCGAACTCACCCGCCCGGAAAGAATGCATCACCCGGCTTTTCTCGTCGGAAGCCAGCCTGCCGTGCAGCAGACCCAGCCTCAATTCCGGAAATACCTCCCGTGAAAGCCGCTCGTACTCCACCACCGCCGCCTGCGCTTCGATTGCCTCCGACTCCTCGATAAGCGGGCAGACGATGAAAATCTGCCGCCCCTGGTTAACCTGCTTGCGCAGGAAAGCGTAGGCGCTGTTTCTTTGCTCCGGCCTGAGCCACTTCGTCTTTATTTCCTGCCTGCCCGGCGGCAGTTCGTCAATCACCGAAAGGTCGAGATCCCCGTACAGCGTCAGGGCCAGCGTGCGCGGTATCGGCGTCGCCGTCATCACCAGCATGTGCGGCCGGAATCCCTTTTGCCTCAGCGCGGAACGCTGCTCCACCCCGAAGCGGTGCTGCTCATCCACAATCACCATCCCCAGCCCCTTGAAGGTCACCCCCTTCTGTATCAACGCGTGCGTGCCGATAACCAGGTCAATCTCCCCACCCTGTATCATTCGCTGAATCTCCTGCTTTCGAGCCGGCTTAACCTCCCCGGTGAGCAAAGCCATCGTAAGCGGCCGCTCCAGCAGCCCGGAATAACTCCGCAGGTAATCCGCCGACTCTTCTTCTCCTCCCGCCCTCGCCAGCAGCCCGCTCAAGGTCGCGAAATGCTGCTCGGCCAGTATCTCGGTAGGCGCCATGAAAGCGCCCTGGTATCCGTTAGCCACCGCCGCCAGCAGGGCGGCCGTCGCCACCACCGTCTTTCCACTGCCCACTTCACCCTGCAGCAGGCGGGACATCGGCCGCGGCTTCCCCAGGTCGGCCAGTATCTCCTGGAGCACCCGCCTCTGGGCTCCGGTCAGGCTGAAAGGCAGCGATTCCAGAAACGTCTCCAGCAGGGGAATATCGGTCTTGAAAACACTCCCCGGCTGCTCTTCCTGCCAGTCGTGCTTCCGGCTCATTACCCCCAGTTGGAGCAGAAACAGTTCGTCAAAGGCCAGCCGTACCCTGGCCCGGTCTTTGCTTGCCTCATCTTCCGGGTAATGGGCCTGGCTTATCGCCTGTGAAAGTTCCATCAGCCGGCATCGCTCTTTTATCTCGACGGGCAAAAAGTCCTCCACCTGCCCGGTCCACCGGTCGATGGCCTCTTTCAATATCTTCCGCACTGACCGCGGCCGCAGGCCATGGGTCAGCGGGTAGACCGGCACCAGGCGCCCGGTGTGGACTAAACCCCCGTCCTCCAGGATTTCCCACTCCGGCGACTCGAAAACATACCGTCCCCTGAACAGGCTCACCCGCCCGCTGAGTACAACCCGGGTATTGGTCACCAGTTTTTTAGCCAGGTAGGGCTGGTTGAACCAGACCGCCCGCAGGTTACCCGTCTCGTCCCCCACGATAGCCTCGGTACCCCGCCTCCCCCCCAGCATCGCCACCTTGGCCTGCCACACGTTGGCGATTATGGTCTGCTCGTCCCCCTCGCCAAGCTCGGCGATAGTCTGCCGCCGGCTGTAATCAAGGTGCCGGTTCGGGAAAAAATAGAGCAGGTCGCGGACGGTCTTCACGCCCATCTTGTTGAATTTAGCCGCCAGTCCGGTGCTGATTCCCCGCACCACCGTTATCGGAGAACCGGTGCCGTATCCCCCCACCGGCGGTGCCGGCAGACTGGCCGGAGCCGCCTTCTTCCTGGTTGGTGTCCGGCTGGTTTTGGCCGCCCCGGTCTTGCCTTTACCCCCGCCTTCTATCTCCGTTAAAAGCGCCTTCACCCGGTCTACCCATTCCCGGCGTTCGGGTCTGGTCAGGCCGGCATAGCCGGTATCCACCATAAGTTTCCGGAAAAGAGCCAGACGGCGGGGATTGGTAATCGTTCCGGCGGCCGGGCCGGCCCAGTTACGGAGGAACTTGTCCAGGCCGCCAAAGACCGCCTCATCCGCATAACCTTTTTTCTGCTCAAGCTCAAGGACTTTCCGCAGCGGCTCAGCATTCATTGGCCAGACCCCGCTTCCACCGGCACTGCCTCTCCCGCCAAGGTTCATCGCGCGCTGGAAGACCCTTTCTAGTTACTCCCTGGCCGTCAGGACGGACACGGAAAGAACGTTGGGGCCGGTGTAGGTACCAATCACCGGGCTGACCGTTGCCCGGTAGATGCGTTCTTCCGGAAACAGCGAACTGATGCGCTTGACAAGCTCGTCGGCATCTTCCGGGGTAGTGGCGAATTCCACCGCCAGTTCCTCGATTTTAGGAAAACCGGCCACGAAGTTGCAGAGATATTCCATACCGGCCGCCTTGGTGCGCACTTTCGTCACCGGGGATACCACCCCTTCCTTTACGGTCAGTATCGGTTTGAACGAGAGAAGCGACCCCAGCAGTCCCTGCGCCCGGCCGATACGCCCCCCCTTGGCCAGATATTTCAGGGTATCGAAAGACATTATGGCGTGAGACCTCGGCATCGCGCCGCGCGCCAGCTCAACCAGTTCATCCAGGCCGGCCCCGTCCCGGGCGGCTTTGGCAACGCTGAGCACGATCAACCCCAGCCCCATAATGACCGTTTCCGAATCGACTATCTCAATCCGGCATTTCCCTTCCACCATGCTCTTGGCCTGCAAAGCGGACTGATAGGTACCGCTGAGCTTGCTGGAGACAGTAATAACCAGGATTTCATCGGTCTCCTTGGCCAGTTTGTTGAAGACTTCCAGGAAATCGCCCGGGGAAGGCTGCGTCGTCGTCGGCAGAACGTCGTCGTTGACCAGCCGATGGTAGAACTCATCGGTGGTTATCTCTATCCGGTCCCGGTAGACCTTTTCACCAAAGCGCACGTAGAGCGGTACCACCGTAATCCCCAGTTCATCGGAAACGCCATCGACGATATCGGATAAGCTGTCGGTAACAATTTTAACTGTCATAATAAACCCTCCTTGTTATTCAACGGATACGATATAACTGTAATGCGGCTGACCGCCCGGAACTACCTCAATCTGTAACTGGGAATGTTTCTCCCGGATGCTGTCGCTGACCTGCTCCGCCTCGGCGGGCTTGGCATCGGCGCCGCAATAAACGGTGACTACTTCGGCTTTGCTCAGGTCAAGTCTGGCCAGCACCTTATCAAGCACGTCAACGGCGCTGCTGCCCACCGCCACCAGGTCCCCGTCCAGGAAGCCTATCGGCTGCTTCCGCTTGATTTTAAAACTTCCCAGCTGGGTCGCCCGCACCGCCCGCGTGATCTCTATCGTCTTTACCGCCGCCAGCGCCTTTTTCATTATTTCGGTGTTGGTCGCCATATCCGCCTCATAGTCAAAAGCAAGCAATGCCGCCACGCCCTGCGGTATCGTCTCCGTGGGCAACACCTCTATCGTTTTTGTCGTCACTGACTGCACCTGGTTGGCCGTGGCCACGATGTTTTTGTTATTGGGCAGGATAATCACCTTCTCTGACCCGGCCAGGTCCACCGCCTGGAGCAGTTCCTTGGTACTGGGATTCATCGTCTGCCCCCCCGGAACGATAGCTGACGCCCCCAGGCTGCTGAATACTTCGGTCAGCCCGTCTCCGGTAACCACGGCGATAATGGCGATATCAACCGACGGCCCCTTATCCCGCTGCATTTCCAGGAAGTCATGGTGCTGTTCGTCCATGTTCCTGATGGATATCTGGTGCAGCGTTCCCAGCCCCGCCGCGTAGGAGACTATTTCCCCCGGGTCCAGGGTATGTATGTGAACCCGGACGGCCGTTTCATCTCCCACCGCGATTAACGATTCGCCCTTCTTGGCCAGTTTACGCCTGATTTTATCGGCGGAAATCTTGTCCCCTTTAAGCAGAAACTCGGTACAATACCCGTAAGGTATCTCCTCGACGGCAATCATCTGCGGCAGCTTGGTGGCATGCAGGTTACTCACCACCATCTTCGGTTTACGGAACCGCATCTGCTCCGTCTCACCCTTCAGGTAGCGTAGCGCCCCGTCCAGTATGATGTAGATTCCCTGTCCCCCGGCGTCGACCACTCCGGCTTCTTTCAGCACCCGGAGCAGGTTGGGGGTGTTGGCCACCGATTCGCTGGCGGCGTTTACCGCCGCCTCCATCACCGGGATGATATCGTCACCGTCGTCGGCAACCTGGCCTTGAGCGGCGGAGGCGACGTCTTTGATCACGGTGAGCATCGTCCCTTCCACCGGATTGTTCATCCCCTGGTAGGCCATATCCGAGGCGTTTTTCAAGGCATCGGCAAGCTGTGCCGCCGTAATCGTCTCTTTACCCGTCATGCTCTGTGACATGCCGCGCAGTATCTGTGACAGTATTACGCCGCTGTTACCCCGCGCCCCCATCAAGGCCCCCTTGGCCATCGCCTGGGCCACCGCCGCCGCGTTCCGGTCGGGGGCACGGTGCGCTTCCTCCATCGTTGACCGCATCGTCAGCAGCATATTGGTACCGGTATCACCGTCCGGCACCGGGAAAACGTTCAGGGCGTCCACCTCGGCGGAGCTTTTCTCCAGCCATCCGGTGGCTGCCAGGAACATCTCCCGCAGTTCCTGACCGTCAATCGTATTTACTTTCGTCATCTTATTCCGTCCTTGCCAGGTCTGGGCCGATTGTGCTAGTATTAAGTGGCATATTACAACAATTTATTAGCTCAGTCAAAGGAGACCCTCAATTGAAATGCGATTTATGCGGAAAATCTCCTCAGTTCGGTCATAACATCAGCCATTCCAAACGCCACACCAACCGGATGTGGCTGCCCAACATCCATACCGCCAAGGTAACCGTAAACGGTAAGACAAAACGCCTCGACCTGTGCACCCGGTGCCTGCGTACTCAACACAAAATAACCAAAACTGCCTGATCTCAAAGCGTCGTTTACTTCCCTTCCGGTTCTTTTATCATCTTCCGGGCGGCGGTTAACGCCTTTTCCACCCGTTCCGGAGCCGTGCCGCCGGCAACATTTCTCGCCGCCAGGGACGTTTCCACCGTTATCGCGTAAACGTCCTCGCCGAAGAGCGGCGAAAACTCTTTGTATTCCGCCCGGCTGAGTTCCCCGAATGTCTTTCCCTTGGCTGTCGTCTCACTGACCAGCCGCCCCACGATGTCATGCGCCCGGCGAAAGGTTTCCCCTTTTTTCACCAGGTAGTCCGCCAAATCCGTGGCCAGGATATAACCGTCCTTCATTCCCACCCCCATCCTGGCCGTATTCACCCGCCAGGTGGCCACCATACCTCGGAATACTCCCAGCGTGGTAATCAGCGTATCCACCGTATCGAACAGCCCTTCCTTGTCCTCCTGCATATCCCGGTTGTAAGCCAGAGGCAACCCCTTCATCGTCGCCAGCATTGCCGCCAGTCGGCCGAAAACGCGTCCCGCTCTGCCCCGCCCCAGTTCAGCCACGTCCGGGTTCTTTTTCTGGGGCATAATGCTGCTGGCGGTAGCGTATGCCTCGTCAAGCTCGATAAAGCCGAACTCGGCGGTCGACCAGAGGACAATTTCCTCGGCCATTCGTGAGACGTGCATCATACAAATGCTGGCCGCCGCCTGGTACTCCAGTACAAAATCCCGGTCGGCGACGGCATCGATGCTGTTCCGGGTGACCCCGCTAAAGCCCAGTTCAGCCGCCAGGTACTCGCGGTCAATGTTATAGGTGACCCCCGCCAGCGCCCCGCTGCCCAGGGGCATCACGTCGGTGCGCCGGAAGCAGTCCGCGAATCGCTCCCTGTCCCGCTGCAGCATCTCGAAATAGGCAAGCAGATGATGGGCCAACAGCACCGGCTGCGCCGGCTGCAGATGGGTATAGCCGGGCATAACAATACCTTTACCGGCTTCCGCCTGCCCGAGAAGCGCTGCCTGCAAATCTTTCAGCTTTTCGGTCGTTTCCCGGACAGCTTCCCGGGTAAAAAGACGCAGGTCAAGAGCAACCTGGTCATTCCGGGAGCGAGCGGTGTGCAACTTACCTCCCACCTCACCCACTTTTTCCAGCAGCCGGGCCTCAATCGCCATGTGGATATCTTCCTGCTCCGGCTTAAAAACGAAGTCGCCCCGGGCTATCTCTTCCCTGATTTCCGCCAGCCCGCCGATGATGGTAGCCGCCTCCGTCCCGGAGATGATGCCCTGTTTATCCAGCATCTTTACGTGGGCGATGCTGCCATCGATATCGTGGCGGTAGAGACGCCGGTCAAAGGGAAGTGAAGTGGTATAATCAGCCGCCAGTTTATCGGCCGCCCTCTGAAACCGACTCCGTATATGGCTCATTTTAATTATCTTCCAGGCCGCCGATGCCCTGGACCTGTGCCTGGGTTTTTGCCGGCAGCCCCCAGAGCTGAATAAAGCCGGCGGAGACACTCTGGTCAAAGATGTCTCCTTTATCATAAGTCGCCAGGCCGTGACTGTAGAGCGAAGCGGGCGCTTTCCTGCCCACCACCAGTGAGTTTCCCCGGCACAGTTTGAGTCTCACCGTCCCGGTGACATAGCGCTGTGTCGACTCGATATAAGCCGCCAGATCACGGTGCAGTGATGAGAACCACAGTCCGTTATAGATAAGGTCGGCGTATTCCACGGCCACTTTTTCCTTAAACCGCACCTGTTCCTTGGACAGAGTCAGTGTTTGCAGTGCCCGGTGCGCCTGGAGCAGTACGGTAGCCGCCGGAGCTTCGTATATTTCCCTGGATTTTATACCCACCAGCCGGTTCTCGATGTGGTCGATGCGGCCCACTCCGTGACTGCCCGCCAGCCCGTTCAGATGCTCAATCAGCCTTATCCCGTCCATCGTTTTCCCGTCAATACTCACCGGAGTGCCCTCTTCGAAGCCAATCTCGACATAGCAAGGCTCGCCGGGGGTTTCTTCGGGCGCTCTGGTCCATTTATAAACTTCCTCGGGAGGCTCCACCCAGGGGTCTTCCAATACCCCGCACTCGATACTCCTTCCCCAGAGACTCTCATCAATGGAGTAAGGGTTGTCGAGGGTAACCGGCACCGGGATGCCGAAGCGCTGGGCGTAAGCGATAGTCTCGGCGCGCGTCATATCCCATTCCCGTGCCGGGGCGTACACCGCCAGTTCCGGAGCCAGGGTGTTGACACCCACCTCGATTCTTACCTGGTCGTTACCCTTGCCGGTACAGCCGTGGGCGACGGCAGTGGCTCCTTCGGCACGCGCCGCGTCCACCAGCAGCCGGCTGATGAGCGGCCGGGTCAGCGCCGTAGCCAGGGGATACTGTCCCTCATAAAGGGCATCGCCTCTCAACGCCGGAAAGATGTAATGTTTCACGAACGCCTCTTTGGCGTCGATAACCAGTGCCTTGATTGCGCCCACATCCAGCGCCTTCTGCTTTATCGCCGAAAAGTCACTCTCGTTACCCACGTCGATGGTAACCGTAACCACTTCCAGGTCGTATTTCTCTCTGAGTAACCTTACGGCCACCGAAGTATCCAGGCCGCCACTATAGGCAAGGGCCACTTTTTGGGTCATTGTTAACCTCCGAATTTATCCAGCTATCCCTGGTTGTGTCCCAGGTTGGTTTTCAGGAAATTGGAAATCTGCGAGTTTACCTCGGGATACCCCCACCGGTAATCATGCCCCGGTGCCCTCAAAAAGAAAAGCACCCGTCCGGTATTTTCCGGCGGCTGTGGCACCCCGGCGGCTTCCTGGATACTCGTCCATATCATGGTGGCAACTTCCCCACGGGTGAAAGTGTCCGGGTGCCGGCCGTTGTCATCCATCACCAGGGTCCTGTCTTTGACCATGGTCTGGTGCCAGAACGGGGGGCCGGTCTGGATGCTGTAAACCCGCTGGTTATCCCGCAGGATATTCATAACGCTGTCGGTAATCACCGTACCGTCGCTTTCGCCGGTGACAATTATTTTAACGTCGTGAATATGCCGGGTAAGAAATTCCACGCGGTAGGCCAGTGCCTCTGATTTTGACGGATAGACCCTCAGTAATTCGACGAACTCGTCGATAATGCCCCGCGCCGTCAGTTCGGTACGCTGATAGTCGAGCAGCAGGGTGGTATAACCCAGGTCGGTCAGTTCGCCTTCGATGCCGTTAAAAATACTGCTCCAGCCCGGTGAGGCTTCAAGCTGGTTCCAGCCCCAGCCGCCCGAGTTGAAGAACATGACCACGTCCTTGTCCCTGGCCTCCAGGTATGTTCCCAGCAGCTGGCTGACAAAATTTTCATAGTTTCTCCCGTAGTCCCCGAACAGTTCCCCGGCCAGCCTGACGGCGTCATCGGCCACTTCCTGGGGCACTTCGGACAGCCTGGCGGACGGCGTCCCTCCCCGGCTGTGTATCCGGGTGGCTACCCCGGTATCGGTATGGGAAAAGGCAGTCAACAACGCCCCCAGCACCAGCACCACGGCCAGAACCAGCAGCATCCCGAGCTTGCGTATCGTGCCCGCCATCCTGATTTTTTCTCCCAAACCGGTAATTATCCCCATCATTAATTATACAATATCCGACAATACCCTATCCAGAATTACCAGTGCCCGGTCAATCTCGTCAATCTCGATATTCAACGGCGGCATGAAACGCAGTGCGTTCGGCTTCACCCGGTTCACCAGCAGCCCGTTTTCCAGGCAGGCGGTCAGCATTTCCCCGCCCGCGTCGCGGCTGAATTCCATCACTAACAGAAGCCCCCGGCCCCTCACCTCGGTCACCAGGTCGTACTTCAGCCTCAAGCCCTCCAGCCCGTCGATAAAGTACTGCCCGGCTTTCCTCACCTGCCGGCAGACGTCGTTATCGATGACATATTTCACCGTGGCGTAAGCCGCCGCGCAGGTCAGGGGATTACCGCCGAAGGTGGAACCGTGTTCTCCGGGGACCAGGGCGCAGGCGCTTTCTCTGGCCATGATAGCCCCGATAGGCACGCCGCCCCCCAGCCCTTTGGCCAGGGTCACCACGTCCGGCGTCACCCCGTACAGCTCGTAACCGTAAAGAGTGCCCAGTCGCCCGATACCGGTCTGGATTTCATCCAGCATGAGCAGGATACCCTTCTCATCACACCAGGCGCGGACTTTCTTCAGATAATCTTCGTCGGGGATGTTGACGCCGCCCTCTCCCTGCACCGGCTCCAGCAGCACCGCGCACGTTTTTTCGGTGGTGGCCGATTTTATAGCTTCGATATCGTTATACGCCACGTTGACGAAACCGGCCGGCAGCGGCTGAAACGGTGTCTGGTGCTTCGCCTGTCCGGTGGCCGCCACCATGCTCAGGGTACGCCCGTGAAACGAACTGAAGGCGGTAATAACCTCGTAAGCTCCGCCCAGATGGAGGCTCCCGTAACGCCGCGCCAGCTTCACCGCCCCTTCGTTGGCTTCGGTGCCGCTGTTGCACAGGAAGACCCGGTCCAGGCAGCTGTTCTCCACCAGCAACTGCACCAGCTGTACTTGGGGAATGGTGTAAAACTGGTTGGACGTCTGGATTAAGGTACGCGCCTGCTCCGTGATAGCGTCAACCACCGCCGGATGGCAGTGACCCAGGGTGTCCACCGCCCAGCCGGCCACCAGGTCAAGGTACTCTTTTCCCTGGTCGTCCCAGACTCGCGCCCCTTCCCCCCGCACCAGGGTCACCGGCACACGGGT
>CBDUSH010000015.1:0-20488 GCA_965369965.1 uncultured bacterium
TAAAAAAACAATCCAAAGCTAACCATCTGCGTTTTGTCACTCCAATTATTCCTCAAATTTGTCAGGCTTTGTCGTTATGCTCCACGGTTATGACTACATTTCCCTTCTTGCGTCCCGTGTCGACATATCGGTGAGCCTCGGCCATTTGTTCCAGGGGATATGTTCTATCAATGACCGGTTTCATCTTCCCCGCCGCAATAAGCTCTCCAAAGAAAGCCAGGTCTTCAATACGGCTTTTCGGGATACCCATGAGCAGTACTTTCCTGCCGCCGGTCAATGACGTCCCTGCCATTTGAAGGAAACTTGCCAGCGTAGGGAGAGACAAAAGATAGATTCCTTTTCGCTTCAGCGCGCCCTTGCAGCGTGAGAATGAACTCTTGCCTATCGCGTCAAAAATGACATCGTAGGTCTGACCGCTCCGGGTGAAATCCTCTTTGGTATAGTCAATTACTTTATCGGCCCCGATCGATTTCACAAGTTCCAGATTCGTAGTACTGCATACCCCGGTAACTTCCGCCCCGAAGTACCCGGCAAGCTGAACCACAAAAGTGCCAAGCGCCCCGGAAGCCCCGTTGACAAGGACTTTCTGTCCGTTCTGAATGTTAGCCTTTCTGACGAAATCCAGGGCGGACAGTGCCGAAGCAGTCGTGGCGGCGGCTTCCTCATAGGTCATTCCCGCCGGTTTTATGGCCAGTGTCGCCTTCTCAGGCAGACACACATACTCGGCATAAGTACCCAGTGCGCCGCCGGCATCTCCAAAAACCTGGTCACCTGCCTTCAATCGCTTTACGCCCCGGCCGACCGCTTCAATTTCCCCGGCCAGCTCTGACCCCAGTATTTTCTTTCTGGGTCCCCGGAAACCCACGGCTAACCGGAAGGCGGCCCGGAACAAGGGCGGGACGGTGAAACTTCGAAGCCTCGTGTCCCCTATATGTACTGTTGTCGCGTGAATCTTTACCAGTGCTTCATTATCTTTGGGAGCAGGTTTTTCTACCTCTCTTAGTTCAAGAACATCCGGGGAGCCGTATTTTGTGCATACGATAGCTTTCATAATCATTCACCATGCTCCACGGTTATGACTACGTTTCCTGTCTTTTGCCCCGTTCCGACATACTGGTAAGCCTCGACAATTTCTTCCAGCGGGTAGCGTCTGTCTATCACCGTTTTGAATTTGCCTTCTGCCAGGAGCTTTTTGACTAATAATATGCTTCCCCGAACATCCGTAGGGATAGGAAAGATGGTTTTTTTGTTTCCGATAACTGGTTTTATAACCGGCGTTATCAAGGGCAGGAAAACATTTTGAGCCATATAACCCAGGTCTGATGAGATATAAATTCCGCCCGATTTCAACAATGGCCGGCATTTAGCGAAGGAGCTTTTTCCAACGGCATCAAAAACGCAATTATATTTTTCTTCATCTTTTGTAAAATCTTCTTTGGTATAATCAATTACTTTATCAGCGCCTAGTGATTTTAATAATTCCATATTTTTCGTATTGCCCACTGCCGTGACATAAACATCAAAATATTTAAGAAGTTGCACTGCCGCCGAGCCGATAGCTCCGGTGGCGCCATTAACGAGAATTTTTTGCCCGCTTTGTATATTTACCTTTTTAATAAAATTATAGGCATAATGGGCGCCTTCGGTACTGGCGGCGGCCTGCTCACAGGTTACATTATCCGGTATTGTTGTCAGCGCCTTATCTTCTGATATCGTCATGTATTGGGCATGAGACCCTGAGCCCTGGTCATCGAATCCAAAAACTCTGTCGCCCGCTTTTAAAGAGGCTACGTTTTTCCCGGTTTCCTCAACTATTCCGGCAAATTCGGTTCCGGAAATTTGTCTTTTTGGCTTGAAAATACCTGTGATAAGCCTGGCAGGAAATGGTATTGCCCTGATTATTGCGTAATCTGTTCTGTTTACCGTGGTCGCGTATACTCTTACCAGGACTTCATCATCATTGGGAGCGGGTTTGGCAACTTCTTTGAGATGAAGAACATCCGGTGGACCGTACTTTGTGGCTACAACCGCTTTCATAATCGTACCCCCCGTATCTCACACCATTGTTGACATAACTAAAAAAACAATCCAAAGCTAACCAGCTGTGAATTGTTCCCCCAAATTATTTATTCCCATTCGATGGTGGAAGGAGGCTTGGAGGTGATATCATAGACCACCCGGTTGATTTCAGGCACTTCATTCACGATGCGGCTGGACATCTTGGCCAGCACGTCATAAGGAAAGCGGAACCAGTCCGCCGTCATGGCGTCATCACTGGTAACGGCGCGGATAGCCACCAGGTAGCCGTAAGTCCGGTAGTCTCCCATGACCCCGACGCTTCTGACGTCGGTAAGGATGGCGAAACTCTGCCATAACCGGCGGTATAACTTGGCCTTCTTTATCTCATTCATGACAATAAAATCGGCGCTGCGCAGTATCTCGATCTTTTCCCGGGTAACTTCCCCGATAATGCGGATAGCTAGACCCGGCCCGGGGAAAGGCTGCCGCCAGACCATTTCTTCCGGCAGACCCAGCGCCAGTCCCACCTGACGCACCTCATCCTTGAACAGAAAGCGGAGCGGCTCCAGCAGGTTCAGCGTCATCTTGGCCGGCAGGCCGCCCACGTTGTGATGGGTTTTAATCTTGGCGGAGACACTGCTGACCGAAGAAGTGCTCTCGATAACATCCGGGTAGAGCGTTCCCTGGGCCAGGAAATGAACTTTACCCGCCTGCTTGGCGGCTTCTTCAAATACCTTGATGAACTCCCCCCCGATAGCCTTGCGCTTCTCCTCCGGGTCGGTGATTCCTTTGAGGCGGTCAAGAAACCGGTCGGCGGCGGAGGATAAAATAATATTCATGCCCATGTTCAGGCGGAAGGTATTAAAGGTGCGCTCTACTTCTTCACGGCGCAGCAGCCCGTTATCCACGAAAATACAGGTGAGCTGGTCGCCGATGGCCTGGTGGATCAGAGTGGCCACGATCGAAGAATCAACCCCCCCCGAAAGGGCGCAGATTACTTTACCGTCACCGACCTGCTCTTTAATTTTCGACAGGCTGTCAGCGACGAAATTACTCATCGTCCAGTTTCCCTGGCAGCCGCAAATGTTATAGACAAAATTTCTCAGTATCGTCTTGCCTTCCGGGGTGTGGGCTACCTCGGGGTGAAACTGGATGCCGTATATTCCCTGCCCGTTATCCATCACCGCCACCGGAGAATTCTCGGTATGAGCCAGCGTCGAAAAACCGGGCGGCATAGCCTCGATCCGGTCCCCGTGACTCATCCAGACCGGCGTTGAATCCGGCAAGCCGGAAAATAAAGGCGAGTCGACATCACTCAGATGCAGCACGGCATGACCGTATTCACGTTTGGTGCCCGGGGCTACCTGCCCCCCCAACTGTTTGGTAATCGCCTGCATTCCGTAGCAGATACCGAGCACCGGTAAACGGCTTTCGTAAACATAGGATTGGGCCAGCGGTGCCTTGGGGTCATAGACGCTGAACGGCCCGCCGGAGAGGACAAACCCTTTGGGATTCAGGGCGGCTATCTTTTCCCAGGGGGTATCATGCGCCACCAGTTCACAGTATACGTTGCATTCGCGGATGCGGCGCGCAATCAGTAGGCTGTATTGCGAACCGAAATCGATGACGATGATAGCTTCCTGCTTGGCTCCGGAAACGGCTTCTTCGGCGACGGCCGGCTGTTCTCCGGCGATTTCCTTGGCTATTTCCAGGTAGGTGGAGACTTCGATATCGCCTGAAGTAGTTACCCGCGAACTTTTCCAGGGAAGCTTATTGAAAATGTTTTTGGCCATACTTTATTGAACACAATTTACCACTATTTTGAGCTTCCTGTAAAGTTCGCGCCTGAAGAGATAATTATGCCTGATAACCGTCCTCGGCGGCGGTAACGATGGCTTTTAAGTTGTCGATCGGGGTTTGCAGGGGAACGGCGCACTCCGGGGCCAGGATATCAATCCCGGCCTCAATGGCATAGCGGGCTTGTTTGTAGACATCTTCCGGCGTGCCCCGGAGGAGGCACTGAGCGTTGTTGATATTGCCCACCAGAGAAAGCCGGCCATTGACCGTCTTCACCGCCTCCCGGGTGTCCACCGACCATTCGAAATGGTAACCGTCGTAAGCCTCCTCGGCGAAGATGTGGAGGCGGTCAGCGCAGTTTCCGCAAATATGCAGGATGGTGGGCCCCCCGATTCGCCCCAGCATTTCCCGGTGAACCGGCACCAGAAAGTCCTGATAAGTCTGCGGGCTGACCAGGTCCCCGGTGGCATGGTCGGGGATGACCACCGCGTCGGCTCCTGCCTGAAGCTGGGCATTGGTGAACGCAACGGTCACTTCTTTATACATATCGAGCAGGCGTTTCACCACCTCCGGTTCGGTGTAAGTCATCAGCAGGAAATCCTGCACTCCCACCATGTGATAACAGATTGTCCAGGGACCCATAACTTTACCCAGAATAGCCACCCGGTGTCCGTATTCCCGGCGTAATATTGATATCGCCTCAAGAACCACCTTCATCGAGGGTTTCTCAAGGATATTACCCGGAATCACCACGTCACTGACGCTTTTAACGGGATGCGTCTTGGCGTCCGGCATCATCCGGGGACTTCCCCAGTCCACCTCGCAGCCCAGGGCGGCCGCTTCCTGCTGGACGCTGAACTGGGGCATGATGGTGTCAAAACCGAGTACCTCGTAGCCTCCGGCTGCCAGCTCGGCCATCTGCCGGGGATCGAGGTGTGCTTCCGGAAAATGAACGCCTACTTTATCCATCAGCTCTATCGAGATAATGGAAGTGGGGCTGGCCACGGAAATCCGCCTGTCTTTCCGGCCTCCCAGCAGCCCGGCCAAAAAACGGCGGCGGGGTGAAAAGTCAGCTTTGGCTTCATTCATGGGAATATTCTCCATTTTACCCCCTATTTTGCCAGCAGTTGGAGGGTCACTTCCACTCCGGCGATGGCGTCTTCACCGTAACCGTCGGCGCCGATTTCATCAGCGAATTCCCTGGTCAACGGCGCTCCGCCCACAATCACCTTGGGCATTTTGCCCCTTGAATTACTGCGTATACTGCCGATGACGTCTTTCATTTCCATCATGGTCGTCGTCAATAAGGCGGACAATCCCAAAACATCCGGTTGATGCTTTTCAATCGCTTCCAGAAATCCGTCGGTAGATACATTTACGCCGAGGTCGATAACTTCAAATCCGGAACCTTCCATCAGTACCGCCACGATGTTCTTGCCGATATCATGGATGTCACCCTGGACGGTACCGATAACGACGATACCTTTGGATGACGCCTGGACTTCAAGTAAAATCGGCTTCAGGATGGCGACGCCGCTATGCATATTCCGGGCGGCGAGCAGGACGTCGGGCACCCAGACTTCCTTGGCTTTGAACTGGCGACCGGTAATAGACATGGCGCCGATAAGGCCCTCGTTCAGTATCGTCTCCGGCGGGATTCCCTGTGCCAGATAGTCATTGACCAGGCTGTTGATTAGGCTGATGTCCAGCTCATGTAAAGCCTTATGCACCGCATTGACGTCAATCATAAAAATTCCCTCGTCTCCTTTGGCCGTGTCTAAGGCCGGTACGGCTGAACTGTCTCGAATTACCGGACTCATGAAACCTATCTATGTTATAATCTGGGGGAAAATTACGCAAGCGGGCAGCCGCATTTAAGTAAAACACAACTTGGCGGCAGGGAGGATTGACAATATGAGTGAGGGCAGCGGTAACTTAGAGGTAGTCATGCCCCTGGCCATAAGCGGTGAGTCGGCAAAGTACCCCGAAGAATTCCGCCGGTTGGGCGTTGCCTTTAAGGGGCTGGCCTGCGCCAACGACGATGAGTTTATCGACCTGGCCCGGCAAGCGGACGCCATAATTACCGTCGGCAGCATCCGGTCGGTGCCCCGGAAAGTTATCGATAACCTCCAGAATTGTCGCCTTATCTGCAATACACAAATCGGTTATGACAGCATAGATATCCAGGCGGCCGCCGAACGGGGCATTCTGGTGACCAACGTGCCTGATTACTGCACCGAGGAGGTGTCAGACCACGCCATGGCCTTAATTCTGGCCTGCGTCCGTAAAGTCGTCCAGCTGAATGAAGCGGCCAAGCGGGGTGAATGGGGGCTTTCCGCCAAAGGTGAGGAAATTCAAAACAATATCTGGCCCAAAATGTCCCGGATGCAGGGGCAGACCCTGGGTTTGCTGGGACTTGGTAAAGTGTCGCGGGCCATTGTGGCTAAAGCCAAAGGATTTCAACTGCGGGTTATCGCTTCTGACCCCTACGTATCTTCGGAAACAGCCCGGCAGCTGGGCGTCGAACTGGTGGACTGGGCCAGTCTGCTTCGTCAGTCCGACTTTCTCTCCGTTCATGCGGCGCTGACTCCGGAAACCAGGCATATTTTAAATGAAGAAGCCTTCAAATTGATGAAGCCGACCGCTTTTCTCATTAACGCCGCCCGGGGCGGCCTGGTTGACGAGGCGGCCCTGTGCCAGGCGCTCAAGGACGGCGAAATCGCCATGGCTGCCCTGGATGTCACCGACCCGGAACCGCCCGATTCACAAAATCCGCTGCTGGCTATGGACAACGTTATCTTTACCGCTCACTCGGCTTTCTTTTCACCCGATTCCGAGGCGGAACGCTGGCACCGGCCGGTCCTGGAAGTAGGGCGGGTGATAAGTGGCGAGTGGCCGAGAGCGCTGGTTAATCCCCAGGCCAAAGAGCGATACATCGCCCGCTGGGGACAAATGAAAGAACCTGCTCAGTAGGTCAGGGAGAGTCTTTAATTGGCTGGGGACGGTAAAACCAGGCGACCGTACGTAACGCTGCTGATTGGTGTGATAGCGGTTTCTTTCGCCGCCATTTTCATCCGTCTTGCGGAGGCCCCGCCGCTGGTAATCGCCGCCTATCGGCTGTCCATAGCTTCGCTTATTTTAATCCCCATTGCCGCCGCCAGGTCAGCTTTCAATTTGCGGGCGCTGCCGCCGCGGAGTTGGCTGATGATAACGCTCTCCAGTGTTTTGGTGGCCACTCACTTCGGATTGTGGATAACTTCTCTCAGCTATACCTCTATCGCCAGTTCGGTTATCCTGGTGACTTCCCACCCGATATTTGTGGCTGTGATTTCTTATTTTTTGTGGCAGGAAAAACTGGATAGAGTAATGATGGCCGGTATTGCCGTTGCCATGCTGGGTATATTCGGCCTTAATTATGGCGGCTATACCTTTAGCGCCGCCTCTTTCCGGGGCGATTTACTGGCCCTGATGGCCGCTTTGGCGATGGGTGGCTATTTAATCATCGGCCGCCAGATAAAGACACGTATTGCCGTGCTGCCTTACCTGACGCTTGTTTATTCGGGAGCGGCCATATTATTACTGCTGACGATATTGCTTGCCGGTTACAGCTTAATCGGGTATTCCATGAAAACTTACAGCATGATGATTCTCCTCGCGGTAGTACCGCAGCTTATCGGGCATTCCAGTTTAAACATGGCGCTGCGCTGGCTGCCGGTCACGCTGGTATCAGTCGCCATACTGGGCGAACCGGTAGGCGCTTCGTTGCTGGGTTATCTCGTAATGGACGAAATCCCCACCGGAAGTGAAATCATCAGCGGGCTGCTGATACTTGCCGGGATATTTATCGTGGTACGCCGGAACCCCTGGCAATGGGCGGCGAAGTGACGCTGCCGCCTGTGCTATACTGGCATCGAGATGTCATCGAGTATTTTTTTAAGCGACAGCCCGGAAGAAACGTTTGGCTGCGGCAAACGGCTCGGTCAGAAACTGGAAACAGGCAGTATCATTGCCTTAATCGGCGAGTTGGGCTGCGGGAAAACGCTCTTTACCCGGGGCATTTGTGAAGGGGCGGGCGTACTGGAGAAGTACGTCAACAGCCCGACGTTTGCTTTCGTCAATGAGTATTCGGGGAAACTGCCCGTTTTTCACATGGACTTATACCGGCTGAACACGACCGATGAACTGTTCGAACTGGGGATACTGGACTACCTGCGTAAAGTAGAAACCGGGATTATGATCGTGGAATGGGCCGAAAAAATTATCGATATTTTACCGGAAGATTACTTGAAAATTGAGTTTCAGGTGCTTTCCCTGACCAGTCGCCGGCTGGAGTTTGAAAGTATTGGTGGCAGATTTAATAAAATTCTTGGGCCACCGGAGAACTTGGGCGGCAAGTTTATTGAAAATATCGAGGTACCGGAGAGCTGATGAAAATTCTCGGCATTGATACCTCAGGGTACGCTAACGCCGTCGGTATTACCGATGGCAATGATACCCTGGCCGATGAAATATTTCCCGCCAGGGCCGATTCTCTGGGACAGATAATCACCAATATTGATACCGTCCTGGCCAGAGCCCGTCTTCGGCTGGAGGATATTGAAGGTTTTGGTATCGGCCTGGGGCCGGGGTCATGGACCGGGATAAGGATAGGTGTTACGGTGGCTAAAATCCTGGCTTACAGCCGGGATAAACCGGTGGCCGGCATCAGCACTCTCGAAGCGCTGGCTTATAATCATACCGGTTCACCGGCGCAGGTCTGTCCCATTATCAGCGTGGGCACGCGGGATGCGGTCTACGCGGCTCTCTACCGCCGGCAGGGCGAAAAGATGACTCGGCTGAGCGACTATTATGTCGGCGACATTCACGGCCTGGCCGGAATAATCAAGGAGCCGACAGTTTTCGTGAGCGCCGAAGAAAATAGCTACCCTGATGTTATCCGCCGGACACTGGGCGCTCAGGATATGGAGGCAGGTATGGTGATCGGAGTGCCCGGCGGGGCGGTGGTTGCCCGGCTGGCGGCGGAACGGCTGGAATGCAGTGACAGCGATAACCCCTTAGCGCTGACGCCGCTATACCTAAAAGAATCAACCGCCCGCGCCTTCGTTAACCGTTACGCCGGAAACGTCTCCACCGGGGTGACAGGTAAACCGTCATGCTGATTCTGGGTATCGAAACTTCCTGTGACGAAACGTCGGCGGCGCTGGTAGCCGACGGAAAACAGGTATTATCCAATGTCATTGCCAATCAACTGGACTTGCTCAGTAAATACGGCGGGGTGGTTCCTGAAATTGCCGCTCGCCGGCATACCGAGCTTATCGGTTATGTTATCAAAGAGGCAATCGAATCGGCGGGTAAATCCCTGGCCGATATCGAAGCCGTGGCCGTGACCGCCCGGCAGGGTCTCGTCGGCTGTCTGCTGGTGGGCGTGGCCGCCGCCAAAACTTTGAGTTACTCCCTCGGCATACCGCTGATCGGGATACACCACATCGAAGGGCACATCTTTGCCAACCGGCTGGACAACCCCGGCTTAACGGTGCCCCACATCTGTTTAACCGTTTCCGGCGGACATACCATGCTTGTTCATGTCCGGGACTACTGCCGGTATGAGTTACTGGGCAGCACCCTGGACGACGCCGCCGGCGAAGCTTTTGATAAAATCGCCAAATTTCTCGGCCTGGGATTTCCGGGAGGCCCGGTCGTTGATAAATTAGCCCGGGAAGGCAACCGGCGGGCGTTCAAATTCCCCCGGCCTTTGAGCGCTTCCCGGACGCTGGACTTCAGCTTCAGCGGATTAAAAACATCGGTCATCAATACTTTTAAGCAACAGGTGGCCGCCAACGAAACGTTACCCCTGGCGGATATTGCCGCCAGTTTCCAGGAGGCGATCGTCGATGTGCTCGTCTCCAAGACGCTGGAGGCAGCTGCCCGGACCGGGATATCGACAATCAGTGTCACCGGCGGCGTATCCGCCAACAGCCGGTTGAGAGATGCTTTTACTGACGCTGGCCGGGAAGCCGGTTTGACGGTCTACTTCCCAAAACTTTCACTGTGCACGGATAACGCCGCCATGATTGCCGCTGCCGGACAGGCACGCTATGAACGCGGCGATACGGCTGATTTAAACCTTAATGTGACTCCTAACGCGCCGCTGGAGGAATGATATGACACCTGAGATAGAATCGATTGACGGTAATGATCCTTCACCCCACATTCTGGAAAAAGCCGCCCGGCATATATTAAAAGGCCGGGTGGTGATCTGCCCCACCGATACGGGCTACGCTTTTGCGGCCAATGCCCTGGAAGCAAATACGGTGCTTAAAGTCTTCAATTTGAAGGGGCGTGACTATACCAACCCGATGCATATCGCGGTAGACTCTCTCGAGGTGGCGGAGAAATACGCTCACCTGAACAAATATGCCGAATACCTGGCCGGTATTTTCTTGCCGGGAGCGCTGACCCTGGTGTTGCCGAAAAGAGAAATTATCCCTGCCCTGCTCGTCGCCGGACTGGATACCATCGGCATCAGAATTCCGGACAATAAGGTGATACTGGAACTGGCCCGGCTGACGGACTTGCCGTTGACTGCCACCAGCGCCAATTTCAGCGGCCACCCGACTCCCTATGCCGTCCCTGAATTGATCGAGCAAATGGGAGAGACAATAAACGGGGTCGCCCTGGTGCTGGACCAGGGGCCGCTGCCGGCGCGTGAGCTTTCCACGATAGTAGATTTGACGGTTAATCCCCCGCAACTTCTCCGGCAGGGAAAAGTGAGCTGGCTGGAAATACGTCAGCTTTTGCAATCGATGACGGATTAAGGTCACACAGGCTTTCGGGCAGCGTCTTTTTGGTTTGACACTAAACGTAAATTAATGCTATTCTACGATACGGGCTACAGGCGCGTTCTTGTAAGTTCAAGTCCGTACTTAAAGTAGTTCATTTTTTATTTATTTTACTAAATAAGAGGATAAGACGTGAAAAGTGATGCTGTTAAAAAAGGGATAGAACGGGCGCCGCACCGTTCCTTGTTTTACGCTCTGGGTTGCACCCGGAGTGATATGGAGAAGCCCTTTATCGGTATTATTAATAGTTTCAGTGAAATTGTCCCCGGGCATAAACACCTCCCCACCATCGCCGAGGCAGTCAAGGAAGGGGTCCGCGAGGGTGGCGGCGTGCCGTTTGAAGTTAATACCATTGCCCTTTGTGACGGCATCGTCATGAACCATGCCGGGATGAAATATAGTTTGCCCAGCCGGGAATTGATTGCCGACTCGGTAGAGACGGTGGCCGAGGCTCACGCCTTTGATGCCCTGGTCTTCATTTCGAGCTGCGATAAAATCGTGCCCGGGATGCTGATGGCCGCCGCCAGGCTGAACTTACCTTCCATTTTTATCAGTGGAGGGCCGATGATGGCCGGGATTTACGGCAGCGACGACCGGAAAATAGACCTTATCTCGGTTTTTGAAGCCGTGGGGCAGGTTGTCAGCGGTAATATGGACGAAGCTGAATTGAGGCAGATGGAAGAAGTGGCTTGTCCGGGATGCGGCAGCTGTGCCGGCATGTTTACCGCCAACACCATGAATTGCATGACCGAGGTTTTGGGAATGGGGCTGCCGGGTAACGGCACCATTCCGGCCGTTGATGCCCGGCGACGGGGTCTGGCCAGGACCGCCGGGAAACAGATCATGAAAGTTTTGGCCGATGACCTCCGGCCGCAGGCGCTTATCAACCGGGACTCCCTGTACAACGCCTTCACCGTTGACATGGCGTTGGGGGCCAGCACCAATTCCGTCCTCCACCTGATGGCGATTGCCCATGAAGCCGGGGTGAATTACCCGCTGCCGGAGATAAATGAAATAAGCCAGAACACGCCTAGCCTGTGTAAGATAGCCCCCGCCGGACCGCACCGCATGGAAGACCTGGACCGGGCGGGAGGTATTCCGGCGGTAATGCATGAATTAGGGGAAAAACTGAAACTGAACGCTAAAACGGTCACCGGGGGAACCATCGCCGAGAATATTGCTGACAGCCGGATCAAAAATAGTGACGTCATTCGCCATATTGATAATCCCTATTCCCCCACCGGAGGGTTGGCCATTCTTTTCGGTAACCTGGCTCCCGGAGGCGCTGTTGTCAGGCGGTCGGCGGTAGCGCCGGATATGCTGGTTCACCGCGGCCCGGCCCGGGTGTTCGACTCGGAAGAAGCGGCTACCCAGGCGATTATGGGCCATAAAATCAACCACGGGGATATAATAATTATCCGTTACGAAGGCCCTAAAGGCGGTCCGGGGATGAGAGAAATGCTCACTCCAACCTCTCTCTTGAGCGGCATGGGGATTGATGATAAAGTAGCCCTGATTACGGACGGACGTTTTTCCGGAGGCTCCCGCGGGGCTGCCATCGGACACGTATCGCCGGAGGCGGCCAGCCGGGGACCCATCGCGGCTCTACAGGAAGGTGACATAATCAGCGTTGATGTTCCCAATTACAAACTTGCCGTGGAACTGTCCGATGCCGAGATAGCCGGTCGCCTGGCCGGACTGGGCGCTTTTGAGTCGAAAATAAAAAAAGGCTACCTCAGGTACTACGCAGAGAAAGTGACCTCGGCCAGTACCGGGGCGGTGTTTAGCGAATAAAGGAGGCCTGCCATGAAGCTGACCGGTGCCCAGATACTATTTCAGGGAATGATAGAAGAAGGCGTGGAAGTCATCTTCGGTATCCCTGGCGGCTCGGTCATTCCTCTGTATGATACTTTGCCGCAATATCCGCAGCTTCGTCACATTCTGGTGCGTCACGAACAGGGCGCCGCCCACGCCGCGGACGGATACGCCCGCGCCACCGGTAATGTCGGCATTTGCCTGGCCACTTCCGGCCCGGGTGCCACCAATCTGGTGACCGGACTGGCTAACGCCTTTCTTGATTCGGTGCCGATGGTGGCCATAACCGGCCAGGTGGCCAGCTCTTTCATCGGGAAAGATGCTTTTCAGGAAACCGATACCACCGGTATCACCCTGCCTATCACCAAGCATAATTACCTGGTGCTTGACGTTAATCAACTGGCCGGGGTAATCAAGCAGGCCTTTCACCTGGCCAGGACGGGCCGTCCTGGGCCGGTGCTGATCGATATCCCCCGCAACATATTTCTGGAGCAGGCCGAATTTAACTACCCTGACCAGGTTGACTTGCCCGGTTATAAACCCACTTTACAGGGACATCCGGCTCAGATTAAGAAAGCGGCCAAACTGATTAATGACGCCGAACGCCCGGTTATTATCGCCGGCAGAGGCGCTATCGTCGCTCAGGCGGGCGCCGAGATTAAATACCTGGCCGAGACGGCCCAGATACCGGTCGTCACCACTTTACTCGGCATCGGCTGTTTCCCGGAACATCATATTTTAAGTTACGGCATGGCGGGCATGCACGGCCTGGCTTACGCTAACCTTGCCATTGATAAAGCCGATCTGGTTCTGGCCGTCGGCATGAGATTTGACGACCGGCTTACCGGGCGGATAAGCGGCTTCGCTCCTCATGCCCGTATTGTTCACATTGATATTGACCCGGCTGAAATCGGCAAGAACGTCCGTGTCGACGTGCCGATTGTGGGCGACCTGAAGACGGTGCTCCAGGTATTAAATAAACTGGTTGACCCCGCCCTGCGGCTGGAATGGATAAAGCAGCTTGAGACCTGGCGCAAAGAGCGCCCGTCACTGGAAATCAGGGACAGTGACGGAATCTTACCCCAGTATGTCGTCCGCCAGATATACGAGGCAACCAAGGGCGATGCCATTATCGCCACCGGGGTCGGACAGCACCAGATGTGGGCGGCGCAGCATTTCTGCTTTGACAAACCCAATTCTCTGATATCATCCGGCGGCCTGGGCGCGATGGGCTTCGGGTTACCCGCCGCTATGGGGGCTAAAATAGGCCAACCGGATACCACTGTCTGGTGTATCGATGGCGACGGCGGTTTTCAGATGACCATCCAGGAACTGGCCACCATCGTCCAGGAAGACGCGGCCGTTAAAATAGCGATATTAAACAACGGGTATCTGGGAATGGTCCGGCAGTGGCAGGAGCTGTTTTATAAACGGCATTACGTGGCGACACCGATATCCTGTCCTGACTTTGTTAAAATCGCCGAAGGGTATTGTATCCCCGGCCTGAAAGTCATCAATAAAATTGATGTCATCCCGGCTATCAGGCAGGCGATGGACCACCCCGGTCCTTTCCTGATCGATTTCATGGTGGAGCCGGAAG
This sequence comes from uncultured bacterium, assembly GCA_965369965.1. Lineage (GTDB taxonomy): Bacteria > Chloroflexota > Dehalococcoidia > Dehalococcoidales > RBG-16-60-22 > JACZSH01. The sequence continues at coordinate 14,071 of CBDUSH010000015.1, forward strand.
AAAACGTTTACCCGATGGTGCCCCCCGGAGCCTCCCTGGCGGAGCAGCTTGAACAGCCGCCGAAAAAGGCGAAAGCAATCACCGACTCTACCAAACTACCGGTAAGTAACATTTGACGCAGTAGAAGGTGTTATAATGGCAGAAACCAAACATATTCTGCTGGCACTCGTGGAAGATAAGCCCGGTGTGCTCAATAGAATGGCCAGTGTTTTCCGGAGACGTGGTTTCAATATACAGAGCGTGAACGTGCTTGAAACCATCGAAACGGAAGACAGTGACCGTCCGGGATTGACCCGCGTGGCCATTGTTGTCGCCGGTTCGGCCAGTATGGTGGGCCCGGTGAGAAAACAACTGGAAAAAATCGTCGACGTGGTCAGGGTATCGGATATTTCCACCCGGGACGCGGTTTAGGGACGATTAAGCAGGGATTTAACAAAACGGAAGAAATTGAGTAATGGTTAAGACGAGACACACCATAGTTGCCCTGGTAGGGAATAAGCCCGGAGTGTTGACCCGAATGGCCAGCCTCTTCCGGCGGCGCGGCTATAACATCGAGAGCATTGCCGTCGGGCATAGTGAAATCCCCGACCTGTCACGAATGACTATTGTCGTCAACGGCACGGACACTCTGCTCGAGCAGGTCAGGAAACAACTGAATAAAGTGGTTGATGTCGTCAAAGTGGTTGATGTCACCGGTGATAATGTAACCGCTCGGGAATTAGCCTTGATTAAAGTTAAGGCCACCTCGTCGACCCGGAGTGAAATTATCGAGATAGTTGATATATTCCGGGCAAAGATCGTTGATGTCTCCCAGGACTCCCTGACCATTGAAATCACCGGCGACGAGGAAAAATTGGAGTCATTATTAAAATTACTGCGCAAATTTGGTATCCGGGAAATAGCCCGGACGGGACGTATCGCCATGCAGCGCGGGCAGCCGCGTCCGGCTAAGGAAGCACCCTGAGAATCCACTCGGGGGAAAGGAAAGCGGGTATAAGATAATTCGAACAGGCGGAAAATGCCTGACGGTCTGGTAAAATCAATCTCTTGATAAAGCGGACTTCCAAAAGAAGCGCTTTTAAAATTAAAGGCGGCAATCCCAGGAAAATATAAAGATTCAAGGAGAGTGTGTTATGGCCATAATTTATTACGAAAAAGACGCAGATGCCAAACTGTTGGACGGAAAAGTAATCGCGGTTATCGGTTACGGCAGCCAGGGACGCGCCCAGGCGTTGAACCTCAAAGACAGCGGTTGCCAGGTAGTCGTTGGCCTGTACGAGGGCAGTAAAAGTAAAGCCAAGGCGGAGTCTGACGGCGTCAAGGTCACCAGCGTCGCTGAAGCTGCCAAAGCGGCTGATATCATCATGGTGCTGGCCCCGGATGAAGTCCAGCAGGATATTTACCTCAACTCAATAGAGCCGGGACTGGTAAAAGGCAACATGCTCATGTTCTCCCACGGATTCAACATCCATTACGGACAGATATACCCGCCGGCTGAGATAGACGTTACCATGATTGCCCCCAAGAGTCCGGGCAACAAAGTCCGCGAGTTTTTTACTCAGGACATCGGCGTACCGGCCCTGGTGGCGGTGCATCAGGACGCTTCGGGAGAGGCGAAAGTAAAGGCGCTGGCCTATGCCAGGGGAATCGGCTGCCTTCGGGCGGGAGTTCTGGAAACCACCTTTGCCGAAGAAACGGAAACCGACCTTTTCGGGGAACAGTCGATACTCTGCGGCGGCGTGTCTTCTCTGGTGAAGGCTACTTTTGAAGTACTGGTCGAAGCCGGATACCAGCCGGAGTCGGCCTATTTTGAAACGTTGCATGAGCTTAAACTGATCGTTGACCTCATCTATGCAGGCGGCTTGACCTACATGCGTGACTCGGTCAGCTACACCGCCAAATACGGTGATTATACCCGTGGTCCCCGGGTTATCGACGAAAATGTAAAGGAAAACATGCGTGAGGTACTGGCCGAGATTCAGGACGGTACCTTCGCCAGGGAATGGATTCTGGAGAATAAAGCCGGACGTCCGGTTTACAACGCGCTGAGACGCCGGGAACTGGCACATCCGATCGAGAAAGTCGGTAAAGAACTCAGAGCGATGATGCCCTGGCTTCGAAGCTGAAAAACAGATAGATTCGTACGACCGTTTATTCCGTAAAAAGCAGAGGGAAAATGGATAAAGTAATTATCTTTGATACCACTTTGCGGGATGGGGAGCAAGCCGCCGGAGGCAGCCTTAACCTCCAGGAAAAACTGGAGATAGCCCGGCAGATAGAAAAGCTTGGCGTCGATGTTATCGAGGCCGGCTTTCCCATCAGCTCTCAAGGTGACTTTGAGGCAGTGAGCCTCATTGCCCGGGAAATACGCAACTCGATTGTTTGCGGGCTGGCCCGGGCTAACCTGAACGATATCGACCGCGCCTGGGAGGCGATAAAGCAAGCCGGGCAGCCGCGGATACACGTCTTTGTCTCCTCTTCGGATATTCACCTGATGCACGTGCTGAAAAAAAGCCGTGATGAGATTCTGCAAGTGGTCAAAGAGACCGTGGCGCGCGCCAAAAAACATACCGGAGACGTCGAGTTCTCCCCGATGGACGCCACCCGGACGGAGCCGGCGTATCTTTACCGGATACTGGAAATAGCCATTGCCGCCGGCGCCACCACGGTCAATATTCCCGATACGATGGGCTACGCCATCCCCAACGAATTCGGCGGGTTGATTGACGGCATCCGTCAAAACGTAACCAACATAGATAAAGCCGTGATTAGCGTCCATTGCCATGATGATTTGGGACTGGCGGTGGCTAATACCCTGGAATCGGTCAGGCACGGTGTCCGGCAGGTCGAATGCACCGTCAACGGTATCGGGGAGAGGGCCGGTAACGCTTCTCTCGAAGAAATCGTCATGGCCATCAAAACCCGCAGCGACCTTTTCAACCTGACCACCGATATCGATACCGTTCAAATATACCCAACCAGCCGGTTGGTCAGCGAACTGACCGGTTTTTCAGTGCAACCGAATAAAGCTATCGTTGGCGTAAACGCCTTCCGCCATGAATCCGGGATTCACCAGGACGGTGTCATCAAGATGCCGATTACCTTTGAAATCATAGACCCGAAGACGGTTGGCGTGCCATCCAGCAGCCTGGTGCTCGGTAAACTGAGCGGACGGCACGCTTTCAAAGAAAGACTGGCGGAATTGGGCTACAATCTGGACGACGCAGACTTCACTCGCGTCTTTGTATCTTTCAAAGAACTGGCCGATAAGAAAAAAAATATTACTGACCGTGATATCGAATCTCTGGTGGCTGAAGAACAGCGGGCCACCTCAGAGGTTTATCACCTTGACCGCATCCAGGTGTCCAGTGGTGACAGGGGTATCCCCACCGCTTCGGTAATACTGACTACCCCAGATGGCCAGACCCAGGCCGAAGCGGCCATAGGCAGCGGACCGGTCGACGCGGTTTTTAAGGCCATCGATAAGATAATCGGCGTTCCCAATACTCTCATTGAGTTTACCGTGAAGTCGATTACCGAAGGTATTGACGCCATCGGTGAAGTGGTGGTCAGGATAGAAAGCGATGGCACGACCTATACCGGGCGGGGAGCCGATACCGATATCATCGTCGCCAGCGCCAAAGCTTACATTAACGCCCTTAACCGGTTGTCGGTCAACAAATAAAGAAATATCGGCAGGTGGGGAGATGGCAGCTGAACTGGATATGATTCTTCGTCTTCTCCTGTCCGCGGTGCTTGGGGCGGTCATTGGTTATCAGAGAGAAAGGTCAGGTAAACAGGCCGGCTTAAGAACCAATACCCTCATCTGTGTCGGCGCCGCCCTGGTTACCGTCGTCTCTATTTACGGCTTCAATGCCGAAGATACCGCCCGGGTTGCCGCCGGGGTGATTACCGGTATCGGTTTTCTCGGCGCCGGGGCCATCATCCGTGGCGGCGAGGGCATTGTTGCCGGATTGACCACGGCGGCCACCATCTGGGCAGTCGCCGGAATCGGCCTGGCGGCCGGCGCCGGTCTGTACGCCGTGGCGGCGGTGGCCACGGTCATAATATTAGCTGTTTTACTGATACCGCACTCGATAAGTAAATAACCGGCTTCAGGATTGAAACTATTTGAGGAGAAAGAGCCCCATGATGACATTAGTTGAAAAAATACTGGCTGCCCACTGCGGCAAGGAAAAAGTAAGTCCGGGAGAGTTCATCAATGCCCGCGTGGACATCGTGATGGCCAACGACGTCACCGCGCCGATTTCCATCCGGGAGTTCCGCCGCATCGGGGTCAGTAAAGTATTCGACCCGGCAAAAATAGTGCTGGTGCCTGACCACTTTACCCCTAACAAAGACATCATCTCAGCGGAAAACTCCAAGATGATGCGTGAGTTCGCTCATGAACAGGGCACGGTATATTTCGAAGTCGGCCAGATGTGCGGTATCGAACACGCCCTCTTACCTGAACAGGGTCTGGTTCTGCCCGGCGAAGTTATCATCGGCGGGGACTCACACACCTGCACTTACGGAGCGCTGGGCGCTTTTTCTACCGGGATGGGGTCGACTGACATTGCCGCCGCCATGGCCACCGGCGATACCTGGATAAAAGTGCCGCCGACCATTAAACTGGTCTACCACGGCCATCTCGGGCAATGGGTTAGCGGCAAAGATTTAATCCTCTATACTATTGGCAAAATCGGTGTTGACGGCGCCCTGTATTCCGTCATGGAGTTTACCGGCGAGGCGATTGATAACCTGTCGATGGACGGGCGTCTGACTATGGCCAACATGGCGATTGAGGCCGGCGGTAAAGCCGGTATCTTCCGGGTTGATGAGACTACCCGGTCCTACTTGAAAAACCGGGCCAGACACGCCTTTACCGAGTACGAGCCGGATGCGGACGCCGAATACGCGCGGGTTATTGAGTTTGACGTCTCGGAAATGGAACCCCAGGTTTCTTTACCCGGCTCTCCGGCTAATGCCGTCCCCATCAGCAAAGTCGGGGCAGTGAAAGTTGACCAGTCGGTAATCGGCAGTTGTACCAACGGCCGGCTGGAGGATTTACGGGTGGCGGCCGGTATCCTTAAAGGAAGAAAAGTAAACCCGAATGTCCGCTGTCTGGTTTTCCCGGGCACGCAGCAGATTTACCTTGATGCCCTTGCCGAAGGACTTATCGAGACCTTTGTCAGGGCCGGCGCGGCGGTCAGCACTCCCACCTGTGGCCCCTGTGCCGGGCTTCACATGGGAATCCTGGCGGCAGGCGAACGCTGTATTTCGACGACTAACCGGAATTTTGTCAGTCGGATGGGCAGCCCGAAATCGGAACTCTACCTCTCCGGCCCGGCGGTAGCCGCCGCCAGTGCCGTCACCGGCCGGATTACTGCCCCCGGTGAAATGGCCTGATTAAGGAAGACGATGCGGAAAAAAGAGAGAGAAATTACTGATATCAAGGAAATAGAACAGGTGATCGCCGGGGCGGACATCTGCCGGATTGGCTTTATTGATGGAGATGAGCCTTATATCGTGCCGGTATCATTTGGCTACAAAGACAACGCCATCTATTTCCACAGCGCCACCGAAGGGAGAAAAGTAGACCTTATCAGGAGAAACGGTAAAGTCTGTTTTGAATTTGATACCGATGTGTCCGTCGTCAAGTCGGATAACGCCTGTGACTGGGGGGTAAAATACCGGAGCGTCATCGGCGCCGGGTATGTAAAGTTGCTGGAAAGCGACCAGGAAAAAATTCACGGCTTAAAGGTGATAATGAAACATTACTCCCCTGACGAATTCAGCTTTCCCCAATCGAAACTGGAGACGGTGCTGGTACTCAGGATTGACATTGACCGTATCAGCGGTAAAAAAGCGGGCTATTGAGAAATAAAAGGAGGTAACGGTTAAATGCTGAAAGGTACCGTGCACAAATATGGGGCTGACTTTGACACGGATGCTATAATCCCGGGACATTATTTGAATCTGACTACGGTCGAAGAACTGGCCGGTCACTGCATGGAAGACGCCGACCCGGAATTCTTAACCCGGGTTCGACCCGGCGATATCGTCGTCGCGACGACTAATTTTGGCTGCGGCTCATCGCGGGAGCACGCCCCGATGGCGCTGAAAGGAGCTGGCATATCCTGCGTCATCGCCAAGAGTTTCGCCCGTATCTTTTTCCGGAATGCCATCAATATCGGTCTGCCGTTACTTGAATCGGCGGACGCGGTGGACAATATCGAGGCGGGTGATGTCCTGGAGATAGATCTGGCTTCCGGTACGATCAATAATCTAACTCGGGGAAAAATATTTACCGCCGCCGCCTACCCGGAATTCATGGCCGAGCTGATTGCCGCTGGCGGACTTATTGAATTTACCCGGCGAAGATTAGCCGGCAAAGAATCCTGAATTGAATTTACCC
>CBDUSH010000016.1:0-20411 GCA_965369965.1 uncultured bacterium
ACCTTGCGTATCGCCTCGGCCGCCCCGGTGCTCCCGGCGGAATTACCGACGAGAAGATACTTTACCCTGATTTGTTTCTTGGTCATTTCCCCGCCTCGGCCGCCCCGGTGCTTCCGGCGGAATTACCGGCGGGAAGATACTTTACTCTGGTTTGTTTCTTGGTCATTTCTTCGCCTCAGGCCAAAACGCCGTTATCGGTCTCGGCATAGATCAGAGCTTCATTAGGACAATTCACCACGCACACCGGCATCTCTTCCCCGGCGCACAGGTCACACTTGACCATCTTTCCCTGGTTCGTGTCCTGCCGGATGGCGCCGAAGGGACAGGCCAGCAGGCACGTCCAGCAGCCGGCGCATTTTTCCTCATCCACGCTGACCGCGCCGCTCTCCGGGTCCCGCCGGAGGGCCCCGGTAAGGCAGGCCGGGATACAGGGTGCGTCATGGCAGTGCTGGCAGCTTACCGAAAAACACTGCGGCCTCTTTGATTCCAGCCTGACCCGGGCCAATGCCGGCGTATCCCGGCGGAAAGCCTTAATAATGTCCGTTGCCCCGGAATGCTTCAGCCGGCAATAAACCTCGCACAACCGGCAGCCGATGCAGACTTCCTCGTTAACGTAAACTCTTTTCATCGCTATCTTCAATCCGTGATATGCGGTATGCGGTAACCGCTTTCCGTATATAATATTATCATATCACGTTTTTACCTGTCAATACTATCCCTAATTATTTTTTATACGGAAGAATATATTCTTTATTTGCCGTTACGTCCCAACCCAGGCCGGAAATTATCCCTCCCCACTGGATTTCTCCGCCCGCCCGGCGATAATATTACTTATTGAAACGGCGGGCATAATGTGCTATAAAAGTATGGCTGTAAATCCGAATTAAGGAGAAATCATGCCCAGGTTCAGCGCCAATTTATCAACCATGTTCGGTGAGGTGGATTTTCCCGACCGGTTTCAGAGAGCCGCCGCCGCCGGTTTCAAAGCGGTCGAATGCCAGTTTCCCTACGCCTGGGAAAAGGAAGTCCTCGCCGGGAAGCTGGAGCAGTACGGCCTGGAATTCGTCCTGCATAACATGCCCCCGGGCAACCTGGCCGCCGGTGACCGCGGCCTCGCCTGCCTGCCCGACCGTGTCGGCGAATTCCAGGAGAGCGTCGGCCTGGCTATCGAGTACGCCGGAGCCTTAAAATGCCCCCGCCTGCACTGTCTCTCCGGCAAGATTCCCCCGGATTCATCCGCCGAAAGGCTGCTGCCGACTCTGGTGTCCAACCTCCGCTTTGCCGCCGCCGCCCTTGAGAAAGAGAATATTACCCTGCTTGTCGAGGCTCTCAACAGCCGCGATATGCCCGGCGCTTTCCTGAGCACTACCCGGCAGACGCTCCGGCTGCTGGATGAAGTCAATCACCCCAACCTGAAGCTCCAGTATGATATTTACCACATGCAGATTATGGAAGGCGACTTGACCCTCACCATCCGGGAGAACCTGGCCCGCATCGGACACATCCAGCTCGCCGACAACCCCGGACGGCACGAGCCGGGTACCGGTGAAATTAACTTTCCCAATCTGCTCCGGGCTATCGACGAGATGGGTTATAACGGCTGGATCGGCTGTGAATATATGCCGGCCGGTGACACCGAAGCCGGCCTCGATTGGATGAATTCGTATCTCTAAATAAATAATTTCTTACTTAAATCTAGAATTTCTTACTTTAATACAAAATTACTTGGATAGAAGGAGGAGAATAATGGCAAAACTGGGATTTATCGGACTGGGCATCATGGGCAAGCCGATGGTCGGCCACCTGCTGGAAGCAGGCCACACCGTCCACGTTTATGATGTCGTCGAAGCCGGGGTAAAAGAGGTTACCGCCAAAGGCGCCGTTGCCTGCGCCAACTGCCGGGAAGTCGCCGAAAAATCTGAAATCACCATCATCATGGTGCCGGACACGCCGGACGTGGAAGCGGTACTCTTCGGCAAGGACGGCGTCGCTGAAGGCGTTAAATCGGGCGCCGTCGTCGTCGATATGAGCTCCATTTCCCCCATCGCCACCAAGGAATTCGCCAAAAAGCTCGGCGATATGGGTGTCCGGGTGCTTGATGCCCCCGTTTCCGGCGGCCAGGTCGGCGCCGAAAAAGCCACCCTCTCCATCATGGTCGGCGGCCCGGAAAAACTCTTCGAGGAGATTAAGCCCTACTTTGAGCTTATGGGCAAAAATATCGTCCACCTCGGCCCCAACGGGGACGGCCAGACCTGCAAGGTGGCCAACCAGATCGCCGTCGCCCTCAACATCGAGGCCGTTGCCGAAGCGCTCCTCTTCGCCTCCAAGGCCGGTGCCGACCCGCATAAAGTAAGGGAAGCCCTGCTCGGCGGTTTTGCCCAGAGCCGGGCGTTAGACCTCCACGGCCAGCGCATGATCGAACGCAATTTTGCCCCCGGATTCCGCGTCCGGCTGCACCAGAAAGACCTCAATCTCGCCCTCCAGTCGGCGCGCGCCCTGGGTGTCAGCCTGCCCAATACCGCCACTGCCCAGGAACTGTTTAACTCCGTCTCCGCCCACGGGGGTATTGACCTTGACCATTCCGCCATCGTCCAGTCCCTGGAAAGAATGGCCGATCACGAAATAAAAGGTTAGCCTGTAAGCTGACTCCGGATAATCGGTGCAAAGGGTTAGCCCGCAAGCCGGCTCCGGATAATCGGCGCAAAGGGCTAGCCATCAAGCTGACCCCGGATAAGCGGCGCAAAAGGTTAGCCATCAATCCGGCTCTGCCCGACTAAGCGGTGCAAAAGATTCGTTCTAGGATACCGGCAGCCCGAAAAGGGCTGCCGGATTATCTCTCAGCACCTTCCCGGCCAGGCGGATAGCCTCGTCCTCGGCCAGGTAGCCCTCGTCCACTTTCTCGGAAAGCACCCGCGCCACCACATCCCGCGCCATCCGGGCGTGCCCGTAGGCCATCTCCACGGTCACCGCGTCTCCTCCGAAAGCCATTATCTTGTTGCCGGGCACGGTCTCGATCAGCTCGTGCAGCAGGCTCCGGCCTATCGACGGCGAGATGATATGCACCCAGGCCATATCCGCGTACACGTTGGCGAAGTTCTTGGCCAGCGTCGCCCACTCGTGAATGTAGGGGTAGCCCCCGTGGAACAGGTCGAACCTTGCCTCGCGGTACTCCACGAAAAGGTTCACCAGGTGGGTCGGGTTGGCGTTGGTTATTATGTTCTCGTTCCCCTCCTGCAAACCGGTATGTATCTGCATCGGCAGCCCCGCCTCGATGGTTGCCCGTATTATCTGGTGCATCATGTAGTCCTGCAGCGGCTTCGCCTCCCGCCATGACGGCCCCTCCCCCAGGTGCCCCGCTATCCGGTTGAACACCGTCTCCGCTTCGCTCCGGGTCACTTTGTCGTACTGCAGGGTACGTTCGTAGGCCAGCCCGCTCTTGATACCCACCACCCCACCCGCCACATACTTCTCCAGCACCGTCCGCATCGCCTTCACCAGGTCGTCCAGGGAATGTATCACCATCCCCGCCTCATTTTCCAGAAAAGCCAGGTCTGTCCTTGCCCGCACGCTGATGAAGTGGTCCAGGCGCATCACCGGGGCGAATATTTCCCGGTCGACTCCGGTCAACTGCGAATCGGTAATCGCCACGGCGATATTAGCTTTTTCTTTCATTACGTAGCGGTACCAGCCGGGCCGTCTTGAATCGGCAATCGCTTTCGAAAGCGGGAGATAAGTCTCCCGGTTCAGGTCTTCGACGCCGAACAGGTCCCTGACCGCAATCAGTGTCTGCTTGGCATAAGCCGTGTTCCGTATCGCCTCCCAGTACGGCTCCACGGCCTGCCATCTCTCCTCAAGGCTCATGTCCTCCCGTTCCGGCTCTGAAATAGCCCGGTGCAGGTTCAGACGCTTGATGTGCCTCAGTCGATAGTAGTGCATCGGCAGGCGTACCGCCTCCATCAGCCGCGGCGGCATCCCCGCCGAGACTAAATCGCTTGAGTTATAATGGGCGAAAAGATACCCGAAATCCACCGCGTACTCGTTACGCTCCGCCTCGGGCATGGTATGCTCGTGGGTATCCACCAGAGAGATACTCTCTACCTCGGCTCTTATCCGCTGGTTAATCTGGCTCATGCTGCCTCCTTTTTCCTCCGAACCGGCCGCTGCCTCTTGCCGGGCGGTTCAGCTGGTTCATGTTAAAACTCCCGTCCCCCGGTTGTCAACGCTTCCGGCCCGCCTCGACGCCATACTACCCATGACCAAAGAGCTATTGCCAGCCGGCCTGTCGGTGCTGTAAAATATTGCGTGGGCAAAATGTCCTGTGTACCAAAGGAGTAGGACGAAATATGTCAAATCCATCCCGGGAAGGGCCCCAGGCTCGATTGCGCAAGCACCTGATACCCCCGGAAGCGCTGCAGCTCATTCCGGAGTCGATGGCCCGGAAATTCACCGCCATCCCCATTGAACTGGACGACAACGCCCTCCGCGTCGCCATGGCCAACCCGGCTGACATCCTGGCCCTGGAAGCCCTCGCTTCCCGCAGCCAGATGCGCATCGAACCGGAACTGGCCACCACCCGGGAAATCCAGGAAGCGATCGATTTCAACTATCAGTCCTACGACGAGATAGAAAAGCAGCTTTCCAGTATTGCCCCGCCCGAAGATACCTCTGAGGCGCCGGAAGGGCTGGACACGGTTACGGACGCCCCCGTCGCCCGCGCCCTCACCCTTATCATCGACGAGGCAGTCAAGGCCCGGGCCTCGGATATCCACCTCCAGCCCAGGGAAGACACGCTGCTGGTACGCTGCCGTGTCGACGGCACCCTGCACGATATGCTCACCCTGCCCCAGGCGACGGCCGTTCCCCTCATCTCCCGCATCAAAATCCTGGCCAACATGAATATCGCCGACCATCACCGCCCCCAGGACGGCCAGTTTTCCATCAAGACCCGCGGCCGCCCGGCGATTGATATCCGCGTCGGCACCATCCCCACCGTCTATGGTGAGATGGTCGTATTACGCCTGCTCGATAAATCCAAGGCGGCCATGTCCCTCACCGAACTCGGCTTTCTCCCGGAAAGCCTGACCCTGTATGAGGATATGCTCAAGGTTCCCTACGGCATGATACTGGCCAGCGGCCCCACCGGCGCCGGCAAAACCACCACCCTTTACGCTTCCCTGAACTGCCTGGACCTCACCGGACGCAATATCATCACCGTCGAAGACCCGGTAGAATACCGGTTCAAACACATAAACCAGATTCAGGTAAATCCCCGCGCCGGCCTGACCTTCGCCAGCGGACTCCGCTCCATCCTCAGGCTTGACCCTGACGTGATACTCATCGGTGAGATACGGGATGCGGAAACCGCCCGGATTGCCATCCAGTCGGCGCTCACCGGCCACCTGGTACTGTCTTCCATCCACGCCAATGACTCGATCAGCGTGGTCTCCCGCCTGCTCGATTTAGGTGTCGAGCCGTTCCTGGTTTCGGCGGCGCTTATCGGCGTCGTCGCCCAGCGGATGATACGAAAGGTCTGTCCGGAATGTGCCCGGCCGGTCAGCGTACCCCTGGTGGAAAAGATTGCCTTCAGCCGGGAAATCGGCGAGGATAGAAGCGACTTCCTCTCCGGCAGCGGCTGCAAATCCTGCGGCGGCACCGGCTACCAGGGACGCACCGGAATCTTTGAAATTCTCCGGATGAGTGACGAATTACGGATGATGCTGCTCAACGGCAGCACCCCCGCCCAACTGCGCGGCCAGGCGGTGAAAGAAGGCATGATATCTTTACTCAGAAACGCCATGCTCAAAGTGAAGGCTAATGAAACGACCCCGGCTGAAGTCCTGCGCAATGCCTACTCCGTAGAATAGCCGCCGGCCCGGCTCATTATCCCGGTAAACTCCAGGGAGAAATCAAATGCTCTATCAATATTTGGCCTATAAAGAGGACGGCCAGATTGTTAAAGGCAAACTATCCGCCGCCAGCGAAGAAGCCGCCACGGAGCTCCTCGGCTACGCCGGTTACCGGGCGGTTAACCTCAAGCTTTCGACACCCTTTCTCGACGTCGACAAGCTGACGGCGGGTCTTTTTCCCGTCAAGCCCAACGAGATAATCCTCTTCTACCGCCAGATGGCGATGCTGCTTGAATCCGGCATCGATATTATCGCCGCCCTGGAACTGCTCCGTCTCCAGGCGGTTAACCGCTCCCTGAAGAAAGTCCTCGTTGAAGTCATCGCCGAACTGCGCAGCGGCAGCCAGCTCTCCACCGCCCTCGCCAAACACGCCGCCGTCTTCCCGCCGGTTTACTGCCGTCTGCTCAGCGTGGGCGAGCAGAGCGGTGACCTCGAAACGGTGCTCAACCACATCGCCGATTATATGGAAAAAGAGCTCGCCACCGGCAAGGAGACCAAGAACGCCCTCCTCTTTCCGGTCATTACGGCGGTGGTCACCGTAGTCGTCATCGGTGTGCTGGTCACCTTTGTCCTGCCCTCCTTCGGCAAACTCTATCAATCACTCGGCGTCGAACTGCCGCTGGCCACCCGTATTCTCATCGATACCTCCAATCAGATTCAAAGTAACATATCTTACATCCTGCTGGCCGCCGCCGCTGTCACCGGCGGCCTGGCGGTTTACTTCCGGACCCAGGGCGGCCGTTATCGCTGGGACAAGATTCTGCTCAAGCTGCCCCTCGTCGGACAGGTGGCCCACCTCAACGAACTGGCCCGCTTCTGCCGCAGCATGTCCCTTTTGTTCCACGCCGGCCTGCCCCTGACCGAGGTCGTCTCCCTGATCGCCCGCGGCAGCCGCAACCGGGTACTTGCCCGGGCGCTGGCAGACGTCCAGCAGGGCATGATCAAAGGGGAAGGCCTCTCCGGGCCGATGTCAAAGGATAAACTTTTCCTGCCCATGATGGTGCAGATGGTCCGGGTCGGCGAGGAAACCGGCAACCTGGACACTACCCTGCTGGCGGTGGCCCGCAGCTACGAGGCGGAAGCCGAAGACAAGACCCGCCGTCTCATTTCGCTCATACAGCCGGCCATGACCCTGGTTATCGGCCTGGTAATCGGCCTCATCGCCTTCTCGCTGACCTCGGCAATGTACTCGATGTACGGCCAGAGTTTTTGAATTTTACACTGGAGGAAACCATGCGCTTAATGCGCCGCCTGAAACTGTTTATCCGCCGCGAAGCGGGCTTTTCCCTGATGGAAACGGTGGTCGCCCTCGCCATCCTGGGCGCCATCTCGGTCACCTTCCTCAGCGGCCTGGCCACCACTTCCCGGGCAACTTTCATCGCCGACGAACACACCACCGCCCAGAGCCTCGCCCAGAGCCAGTTGGAGTGGGTCAAAAATACCGGCTACGTGTATGAGGCGGCCAGTTATCCCACCGCCCCGATTCCGGCCCACAAAGACTACCTTGATTACTCGGCCTCAATCGCCGTCCAGCCCCTCCACGCCCCCGATGACGGCCTTCAGAAGATAACCGTCACCATTCAGCACTCCGGACGGGGTGTTACGTTACTGGAAGGATACAAGGCGGACCGATGAAACGGGGCGAAAAAGGTTTTACCTTTATTGAACTGATCGTTGCTCTCGGCATCATCACCCTGGTCAGCGGCGCCGCCGCCATGACCACCTTCCAGGTTTTCCGCGGCATTGACCGCAATAACGCCCATAACCTGGTGGTGCGGCAGGTGCAGAACGGCGGGTACTGGATCGGCCGTGACGCGCGGATGGCCTTAAACGTCTCCACCGATAACCTGACGCTGCCTGACTTTTTAGTCCTCGGCTGGACGGAATGGGATAGTGGTGGAGAGCCGGTCTATCATACCGCCACCTATTATTTCGAAGGCCTGAATAACGGAGTCGGCACGCTCAAGCGGCGCTACTGGAGCAGTGACGGCGCCAACCGGCAGACCCTGATTGCGCAACACATTTACTATGACCCGGCTGACCCGTCCCGCACCAGCCGGGTCAGTTACGCCGCACCGTCTTTGACCTTGCAGTTGACCGCTCTCTTCGAGCAAAATATCGAGACCCGGGAATATATCGTTTCCCACCGCCCTGACCTTTAGCCGGGGGATAATTTAAGGAAAATACCATGTTCGGATTTTGCCGGAAAATAATAAAAGGACAGAAAGGGCAGGTGCTCCCCGCCGTGCTGGCTCTGCTTGTCATCGGCGGGCTGACCATTGCCCCCGGCCTCAACTACACCGCCACCAGCCTAAACGGCAGCCGCATCGTCTCCGAAGACATCAGCGGCATTTACGCCGCTGACGCCGGCGTGACCGAAGTCCTGTGGGCGCTGGAAAACAGCCAGCCGCCGCCCTCGCAGACTTCGGACAACGTCAACCGGATGGCGGTGGCCATGCAGACCGAACTGCTGGGTGTCTACACCCTATACCTGGGCGAGCTGATCGAACCCGGTGATCACAATGACTACCTCGATATTGACAGCACGCTGACCTGGGACGAAGGAGCCGATGCCTACCAGTACACCATCATCATTACCTGGAACCCCGAATCGGGCGCTCCGGTGATACACTTTGAGGAAGTCGGCGCCCGGATTCCCATCGGTTACAGCTATCAGCCGGATTCGGCGGCGGCCTTCGCCGAAAATCTGTCCACCGGCGAACCGGAGGAAACTCTGGATTCGGGCGGCGCTTTCCTGTTAAACTGGGGGATGACACCACCGCTCCCGGAAGTCTCTCAGGCCAATCCGGTAGCCACCCAGTCCTTCTACATCACCGGAAACGGAGACCTGGAGGGCGATTACTCCTGGGTGGTGGCCAACCGGGCGGATATCGGCGCCGTCGGTGAAATTACCGGCACCGAATACCGCATCACGGCCACCGCCGCCCGCCCTGAGGACGGCGTCACCACCGCCACCATTGTCGCCAACGTGATGCTCGGAGGGACCACAAGCATACTCTCCTGGCATATATCGAATTAGTCAGCCGCAACGGGAGGAAATATTGAAACTTGGTAAAAAGAGCCTGCTGATTATCGCCATCGGCCTTTTCGCCATCATCCTCTTCGGCCTCTGGTCGGTCTACTCTCAGCAGCTTACCCGAAAAACAGAACTGGCCGGCAATCTGGACACCGCCCGGCTGAAGCTTAACGGCATGGACAATGAACCGCTTACCCGCCGCCAGGATGAACTGGAGTGGCATCTGGAACAGGTCGGGTCGCAGTCAGCCGCCGCCCGGGAGATACTCGCCCAGCCCATCGGCAGTATCGCCGTCAGCGACCACCTCTTTGAAATTGCCGCCGCCAACAGCGTCAATATCACCGCGCTCAGTTCTTCCGGCCTGACCGAGGCAGAGATGGCCGGCCTTGTCCTCCCCCTCCTCCCCCTTTCCATCACCGCCACCGGCGACATGGCTGACCTCGCCGGCTTTATCACCCGGATCAGCACCGATTACCCGACCAGCCTCATCAGTACCGCCGGTATGAACATCCCGGAAACCGGTGAGGCGGCCTCGGTCGATATCGAAATGGCCATTTATTCCTACCGGGGTGATGATGATGGCTAAAAAAACAGTCAGCTTATATCTGGATGACCACAGTCTCCGCCTGCTCGTTGCCCAGGGCGGGCGGGTCAAGAAATGGGCGGATGCGCCGCTGCCGGCGGGCCTGATTAAAAACGGCGTCGTCACCAGCGAGGCAGAGGTAGCCGATAAGATAAGCCTGCTCTTCAAAGCTCTGCAGCTGAGACCCGGTAAAGTCATCGTCGGCATCAGCGGCCTTCACTGCCTTTCCCGCCCCATCACCCTCCCCCAGTTACCGGATGATATGCTTGATGAAGCGGTGCGCCGGGAAGCCAAAGCAAATCTGCCCGTCCCTCCGGACAAGCTCTACCTCTCCTGGAATTCCATCCCCGCCCCTTCCGGCAAAAGCCGGGTCTTTCTGGTGGCTGTCCCCCGCCATATCGCCGACCCCCTCCAGAAAACGCTGACCCGGGTCGGCCTCAAGCCCTACCTCATGGATTTGAAACCTCTGGCCCTGGCCCGGGCTACCCTTGAATCGACCGCCATCCTCGTCGACGTCCAGTCGCACGAGTTCGATATTGTCATCATCGCCGACGGCATCATCCACCCCGTCCGCAGTCTCTCTCTCCCCGGCAAAACCGTCTCCTGGCCGAAAAAACTCGACCTGATAGCCGCCGACCTGAATCGCACCGTCGAGTTCTATAACACCAACAACCCGGATAACCTCCTCCTCAGCACCATTCCCCTCTTCGTTTCCGGGGAACTGGCCGGAAAAGAATCACTCCACCAAACCCTCTCCGAAAGTATCGGCCGTCCCGTTTTGCCGCTCCCCTCCCCCCTGGCCTGCCCCACCGCCGGGCTGGATCCCGGTTACTACCTGCCCAATATGGGCCTGACCCTCAAGGATATGCCCACCGCCGAGGCCGGGCGGGTAACCGCCAATGTCAACGCGCTGCCGGTGCCTTACCGGACCAAACCCGTTTCCCTGATTAACGTCCTCGGCATTCCGGCCATCGTCATCGCCGCCGGCCTGCTCGTTTTTCTGGTCATGCTCCTTCAGGCCATGTCGGCTGATATTACCGGTATCGAGGACAGGCTGACGGACACTAACCGGCTCCTCGACCAAAAACAGTCCCAGAGACAGCAGCTGACCGACCGCATCACCGGCCTCGAACAGGATATCACCGGCGCCGAAGCCACCGGCACAAGCATCGTCGCCGCTTTCGAAAATCTGGAAAGCCGGAGCGCCGGTATCGATGCCGTCGCCACCGTCGTCAACCGCCTGCCGGACGCCGTAAAGCTGACCGGTATCGAATACAGCCTCGGCGTTTTTACCCTTGACGGGCGGGCGCCCAGCCAGGTCGAGGTACTGGCCTATCTCAAAGACCTGGATACCAGCGGCAGTTTCGCCGGCATAACCATCGCCAGCCTGACTGAATCCGGGGACGGGAACATGGCTTTCACCCTGATACTCAAGACGGGAGACTGAAGACAATGGATATTTTTTCGGTAGTTCGCCTGGCGGCTGACCGGGGCGCTTCTGACCTGCATCTGGTCAGTTCCCGCCCGCCCCTCTTTCGTATCCACGGCTCGCTGCAGCCGGTCGAAGATATACCGCCCTTAACCCCTGATGACATTGAACAGGCCTTTCACGGGATGGCCTCGGAAAAGGAAAAGACCGCCTTCAGCGATGCTCTGGAACTAGATTTTGGCTACGGCCTCTCCGGAGTCGGCCGCCTCCGCTGTAACGTGGCCCGCCAGCAGGGAACGGTCAGCATGGTCATTCGCCTCATCCCCGACACCATCCCCGATATCGGGGATTTGGGACTGCCGGATATATGCCAGGAACTGGTACAGAAACCGCGCGGACTGGTCATCGTCAGCGGGCCTACCGGCAGCGGCAAGTCCACCACCCTGGCCGCCATGATTAAATATTTGAACAGCCTGCAGAGCCGCCGCGTGGTCACCATTGAAGACCCCATTGAATACGTCTACACCAGTGACCGCTGTACCATCACTCAGCGCGAACTGGGTAATGACACGCTCTCTTTCGCGCAGGCGTTAAAGCACGTCCTGCGCCAGGACCCGGATGTCATCCTCGTCGGCGAAATGCGTGACCAGGAAACGGCCGCCGCGGTGCTGGCCATCGCCGAGACCGGCCACCTGATACTGACCACCGGCCATGCCCCCGGCGCCCCCCAGGCCATCGAACGCGTCATTGACCTTTTCCCTCCCCACGAACGTCCCCTGGTTCAGTCACGCCTGGCCTCCCTCCTCGTCGGCATCCTGTGCCAGGCGCTGGTTCCCCGGGCGGACGGCACCGGCCGAATCGCCGCCATCGAAGTTATGATGGCCAGTCCGGCGATAAGGAATAATATTCGTGAAGGCCGCCTTCACCAGCTGCCCAATGCCATGCTCACCCAGTCCCGGCTGGGCACGGTATTGCTCGACCAGTCCCTGGTAAAGCTGTACCGCCAGGGCACCATCACCCTGGAAAACGCGCTGGCCGTCTGCAATGACCCGGAAGAGGTCACCCGGCTCCTCAAAGGCCAGCTGTCGTAACCCCCGGCCGGCGGCTTCCCTCCCCTTGACTGGCCGCCGGAAAACCGGCAAAATACCACCAGCAATATGGAAATCGCGTTAACCGTTATTTTTGGCCTCGCCGGTACCGCCGTCGGCAGTTTTCTCAATGTCTGCATTGACCGTCTGCCCGCCGGTAAGTCCGTCGTCCGTCCCTCCTCCCACTGCGATGCCTGCCGGCACCCCCTGTCCCCGGCCGACCTGTTCCCCCTGCTCAGCTACCTCTGGCTGCGCCGCCGCTGCCGTTATTGCCGGGCGCCCATCCCCTCCCGCCCCTTCTGGGTGGAGCTCGGCACCGGGGTTTTCTTCGCCGTCGCCTTCTGGCAGCAAGGTTTAAGCCCCCAATTCGCGCTCACCGTTTTTTTCGGCGGCGTCTTCATTACCCTGGCCCTTATTGACCTGGAGCACTGGCTCCTGCTGAACCGGATAGTCTATCCCGCCGCCGCCCTGGCGCTCCTCATCAGCCTCTTTATCCCGGCGCCGGAAATCATCCCCCTCCCCTGGCCCGCCCCCCTCAACGGCATCATCGGCGGCGTCGGCGGCTTCCTCTTTTTCCTCATCCCCTTCCTCATCTCCCGCGGCGGCATGGGCGAAGGTGACGTCAAGATGGCCGGGCTTATCGGCCTGGTCACCGGCTTCCCCCTGGTCTTTGTCGCCCTGTTTACCGCCGCCGTTCTGGGCGGGTCTATCGCCGGTCTCCTCCTCCTGTTCCGGGTCAAGAAACGTAAGGAAGCCATCCCCTTCGGCCCTTTCCTCTCCCTGGCCGCCATCATCACCCTGCTCTGGGGAAGCAATATCCTGAGCTGGTACCTGGGCATATATTAGCCGGCCGGCAGCCGTCCCGGCGCCTTTTTTTCGCCTCCTCCCCTGCCCCACGCTTGACAACCTGATTTATGTCCAGTACAATAGTCCTGCTCAATAAGTACGGGGGAGAAACGGCCATGAGGGTAAACCGTCGGCGCTCGGATATCGAGATTATCGCCGATATGCTTAAAGTAGGCGAAAACGGGGCTGGCAAGACCGAGATAATGTACAGCGCCAACATGAGCTATAGCCAGATACAGAAATACCTCGGTTATCTCATAGGCCAGGGCTTTATCAACAAGATGAAGATGGGCAATCCGTCGGTGACCTATCAGGTGACGGACAGCGGCCTCAGGTTGCTCGAACTGATTACCAGCCTTAAAGAAATGCTTGGTCTCGAAGATGACTACCCGTTTTAACCGTCCGGCGCCCTCCGCGGGAAATCATTAACTTCGGATTGCTTTGTAAATCAGAAAAAAGGAGTTTAGCGTGGCAGAGAAAAGAATGTTGATTGTTGACGCCGATGTGGTTAATAAGATTAACGCCAACCGTGGCGACATGAGTTGCTCGGAATTCCTCAGCTTCCTCATTGACGGTCAGTTGAATGAAGAGCCGGTAAACCAGAACTACGTCAGCAAAGAAGACTTTACCGAATATGCCGCCGGCATAAAAGAACTGCTGCGCAATTTCCTCGACTTTTTCCTGAGCTACGGACTGGAACTGGGCAAACAGCCCCAGGACAAGACCTTCGAAGAACTAACCCAGACGCTGCGGGCAATGGGCAACTCCGGCAAAGGCAAAGGCCACTGACCGCACCGCGGCCAGCCGGTCATTCGAAGAACTAACACGGACGCCGCGGGCGATGGGCAACTCCGGCAAGGGCCAAAGGCCACTGACCGCACCCCGGCCAGCCGGTCATTCGAAGAACTGACCCGGACGCTTCGGGCAATGGGCAACTCCGGCAAAGACAAGAGCCGCTGACCGCACCCCGGCCAGCCGGTCACTCGTCATAGCGCCGGAAAATCAGCACCGAGTTGTGTCCGCCAAACCCGAACGAACTCGAAAGCACCGTCTTTACGGCCGCCTTCCGCGCCTCGTCGGGCACGTAATCCAGGTCGCACTCCGGATCGGGGTGCTCCAGATTTATCGTCGGCGGGATAAGACCGTGCTTTATCGCCAGAGCGCATATTACCGCCTCCAGCGCCCCTGATGCCCCCAGCAAGTGCCCCGTCATCGACTTCGTGGCCGATATCGGTATGCGGTAGGCATCCTCCCCGAAAGCCGCCTTAATGGCATGGGTCTCGGTAACATCATTCAGCACCGTGGCGCTGCCGTGTGAATTGATATAGTCCACCTCGTCCGGACCTATCCCGGCTCTCTTCAGCGCCAGCTTCAGGGCCTTGGTCGCTCCTTCCCCGTTCGGTTCAGGCTGGGTAATGTGAAAAGCGTCGCTGTTGGCGCTGTAGCCGATCATCTCCGCCAGGATAGGCGCCCCCCGCTCCAG
Organism: uncultured bacterium; assembly: GCA_965369965.1. GTDB lineage: Bacteria > Chloroflexota > Dehalococcoidia > Dehalococcoidales > RBG-16-60-22 > JACZSH01. Next base: position 14,373 of record CBDUSH010000016.1, read on the forward strand.
CGCGTAATCCAGGTCCTCCAGCACCAGTGTCGCCGCCCCCTCCCCGAGCACAAAACCGTCCCGCTCGGCATCAAAAGGCCGGCAGGCGCCCTGCGGCTCCCCGTTTTTAACCGACAGCGCCCTGGCCGCGTTAAAAGCCGCCAGACAGATAGGCATTATGGGCACTTCGGCGCCGCCGGCGATCATCACCCTGGCATCCCCGGACCGGATTATCTCACAGGCCTGCCCGATACCGTCGCTGCTGCTGGAACAGGCCGATGACGGCGAATAGTTCGGTCCCTTCGCCCCCAGTATCAGGGAAGTCTGCACCGAGGCCGCGTCCCCGGTCATCGTCGGCGCCAGCAGCGGGCTGATCCGCCTCGGCCCGGTATCTCTCAGCAGGTTAATCTGCTCCTCCGCCTTAAGCAACCCGCCGACGCTGCTGCCGATGATGACGCCGGTCTCGTCGGCGTTACCGTTTATTATTTTCAGTCCCGCTGCCTCCACCGCCTGCAGACTGGCCGCCACCGCAAACTGGGTAAACCGGTCCATGCGGTGCGCCTCTTTCCGGCTGACATAGTCCGTCGCTTCAAAATCCTTCACCTCGGCGGCAAACTTGGTCTCAAAGGCCGACGTGTCGAATCGATCGATATAATCAAAGCCTGATTTCCCGGCCGTCAGTGATTCCCACATGTCGTCCACGGCCAACCCTATCGGGCTGATGACTCCCATACCGGTTATTACCACTCTTCGGTGATGATTATTATTAAGCACGGTTCACTCTCCTTGTTTCCACGGGTCGATTAATAATCCGGTTCGACTCTATGAAACGGGTCAATTCTTCGGGAATAATGCGGTAGTTCCTCCCCAGGCGCACCGCGTCCAGCTTACCCTTGCGGATATAGCCGTAAATCGTCATCACGTGTACCTGGAGTATCTCCGCTGCCTGCTCCGGCGTCAGTAAATTGTGGTTATCGTTCACTTAATCCCTCACAATCCAACTTGGTATTTTTATCTTCCGGTAAAATTTTTTTTATTTTTCTTAATTCCAGTATATATAGCATAATTCACTCGTGATTTCCTGTGAAGGTTTTGTATTCTAGAACTATCTTCTAGTACACAATCACTTCCCAAGCCTCCCCATCTGTCTTAGTCTGTTCGTACAGCCGGTTTAATCCGGTCAGCAAAAAAGGGCGGTTGGGGAGACAACGGATGCCAAAAGCGGCCGACCTGCTCCGGCAGGGTCGAAATGAAGAACTCTGGGAAATGTGCTGCGGCTTTATCGGCCTCGACATAGACCGGTTCATGACCATCCAGAAACGGCTCCTCCTGGAGCAGATGGAGCTGCTGAGCCACAGCCCGCTCGGCAAAAAGATTATGCGCGGCGCCCGCCCGCGGACCGTGGCCGAATTCCGGGAGAAGGTGCCGCTCACCACCTACGCCGATTACTGCCCCGAACTCCTCGAAAAGAAAGAAGCCCCCCTCCCCGCCGAGCCTGCCCAGTGGGTACGCACTTCGGGACGTTCCGGGGAATACCTTTGCCGCTGGATACCGGTAACCCCGGCTTATGTCCGCCAGATGAGCCTGATAATGTACGGCCTGGGCAACCTGGCCAGTTGCCGGGAATGGGGTGATACCTCCCGGATTCCCGCCCGTCCCCGGCTGGTCTACACGGTAGCCCCCAAGCCCTATATGTCCGGGGCCCTGGCCGGTATGCTTGGGGAGCAGACCCCGATAGATTTTTTACCCTCTTTAGAAGAAGCTGAAAAACTGTCTTTTGAAGACCGGGTAAAGCTTGGTTTCAAGGAGGCCCTGTCTCAGGGGATGGATTACTTCTTCGGGCTGTCCCTGGTCCTGGTCACCATCGGCAACAAGTTCAGCGAATCCTCGAACAAAGTCTCCCTTCGTCCCTTATTCCGGCAGCCCCGGGCGCTCCTCCGCCTGATGCGGGGACTGGTAAAAAGCAAGCTGGCCCGGCGTCCCATGCTGCCCAGAGACCTCTGGCACGTTAAAGGAATCATCAGCAGCGGACTGGACAGCTGGGTCTACCGGGATAAAATCAAAGAACTCTGGGGCCGTTATCCCCTTGACGTCTACGCCAGCACCGAAGGCGGCATCATCGCCACCCAGACCTGGGATTACGACAGCATGACCTTCATCCCCAATCTCAATTTCCTGGAGTTTATCCCGGAAAAGGAACACTTCAAAGGGCAGTTAGACCCCGATTACCAGCCCAAAACGTTGCTGCTGGACGAAGTAACCCCCGGCGAGAATTACGAACTGGTCATCACCAATTTTCACGGCGGCGCCCTGGCCAGATACCGCATCGGTGATATGGTGAAGATTACTTCACTGCGCAATGACCGGCTCGGCATCGAACTGCCCCAGATGGTTTTCGAAAGGCGGGCGGACGGCCTGCTCAATTTCGTGGTCCTCCAGCTCACCGAGAAACAGATCTGGCAGGCTATTGAGAACACCGGACACGCTTATGAAGACTGGACGGCCTATAAAAATCCCGGAGAGCCGGTACTGCACCTGCTCGTCGAACCCGGAAACAGTTATCGGGGCAGCGCCGCAGACATGGCCGCCGCCGTCCAGGCGCAGATTCTGGGGCAGGGCAACAACGGCCATACCCCGGCCGCCGTTCTCGATGATTTAACGGACATGATCGACTTCAGTGTTGAGGTCGAGTTACTCGCCCCGGGCGCCTTTGCCCGTTACACCGCCCGGAGGCAGGCGGAAGGCGCTGACCTGGCCCACTTGAAACCGCCTCACCTCAACGCCTCGGACAAGATACTGGCCCTCCTGCTCGGCAAACCGGAAGCCGCCGTCGCCGCCCCGGTCGAGGCGGAACGTGAGCCGGTAGCCGTTCCTTGATTCCCTAGTACTTTAGTCTCCCGCACTTTAGTCTACTTACCTTAGTTATCCCTTGACATCGTTTCCCCATGCGGTGATAATTACCTCAGTAATGAATATTTATACCGTGTTTCCACTTATCGCCACTATCGCTTATATTCCTTTACTGGTCACCACGGCGAGCAACCGCCCCTGGCAAAGACGGCACACCCTCTTCATTTTGTTTCTGATTCCGGCCATGCTGTGGAGCCTTACCGATGTCTTTTTACGCAGCAACCTCTTCCCTGAGTATAATCTTCTCCTCTTTGAACTCACTCTGGTTGCCTTCTCGGTTATGGGAGTACAGTTCCACCTCTTTCTCTCCTCCTTCTACGCGCCCGGCCAGCGCCGCTGGTTACCCTTCGCCTATGTTTCCCTGGCCGTGATTATCGCTCTGGTGATGCTGGGTTACGTTGCGGAAAATATTACCACCGTCGACGACAGGCTCTACCCGGACTACACCATCGGCGTCCTCCTGATAGTCGTCACCCAGCTTGTTCTGGCGGCCAGGAATTACTATGTTTTCATCCGGAGACTGAAGATTTTAAGTAACCCCGTTATCCGCAATCAAATTGCTTCCCTGCTGCTCGGTCTCTCGGTGTTGGTCGGCTTTACCCTGGCTGTCCTGTTACCCTGGGGCCGGGAGTTTCCCATCAGCCACTTCGGCAACCTTATCAATGCCTCTATCCTCAGCTATGCTACCGTCAGGCATCAACTGCTCGATATCCGCCTCGTCTTACGCCGGGGCCTGCTCTGGCTTACCCTGGGTGCCATCGGAACTACCGCTTACGGGCTTCTCCTCGTCCTGCTCAATAACGTGCTCCATCTGGCGCTCGACCTTACCGGGACGCTCATCGCCACCGCCGCCGCGGTTGGCGTCGCCATTTTTGTTTATCGACTGCGAGACTATCTCTCCCGGACGATGGGTAAAGCTTTCCAGGGAAAAAGTTATGATTACCGCCAGCAGTTGGCTGACTTCGCCGATAAGATACACGGTGTTTTCAGCCTGACGGAACAGGGTGACGAACTGCTGGTGCTTATTTCCCGGGCCATCGGCTGCCGCCGGGCCGCCCTGCTCTTCCCCGACGCCGATACCGAAATATTTACCACCCGCTTTACCGAACCCGGCGACCCTGATAATCCCCTCTCCACCCTGAAACTCACCGGGAACAATCCGGTCGTCGAGTTCCTGCGGCGCCAGCAGAAGCTGCTGATGAGGGAAACCCTCTCCATCCTGCCCGAATTCCGCAGCCTGTGGGAGCAGGAAAAAAGAGAGCTTACCGCCCACGAAATAGAGCTCTTTGTCCCCCTGATCAGCCGCGAAAGACTCATCGGTATTCTGATACTGGACAAAAAGCGGCACGGCCGCTATTCGCTGGCGGACCTCCGCCTGCTGGAGAACATCCTCGGCCAGGTCGCCGTCAGTATCGAAAAAGAATACCTCCGCGAAAGACTCCGGGAACGCGAAGAAGAGCTCTCGGTGATAAACCGTTCCAGTGCCATCATCACCTCCAGCCTGGATATTCAGGAAATATACGACAGCTTTATCCATGAACTGAAAAAAGTGGTCGACGTCAGCTGGGCCTCTATCAGCCTGGTTAAGGGAGACAGCCTCCACGTCCTGGCCCTTTTCTCCGAGATAGGCAGCCTCTGGAAGGTAGGCGAACGCCTGCCCCTGCGGGGCACCGCCACGGAATGGGTCGCCGACAAACAGGAAATCATTCTCGAGCCTGACCTGGCGCTGGAAAACCGCTTCGTCAACGGGAAACTGCTTCTCAACCAGGGAATTCGTACGGTTGTTTCCCTGCCGCTCCTCGCCAAAGGCGCCGCCATCGGCAGCTTAACCGTAGCCAGTTGCCAGCCAAATGCCTACAGCCCCCGCCACATCACCCTCCTCGAACAGCTCACTTCCCAGATTGCCATGCCCGTGGAAAATTCCCAGCTCTATGCGGAAGTCGAAGAAAAAGCCCACAATGACGAACTCACCGGCCTGCGCAACCGCCGTTCCCTTGACGAACTTATCGCCAGTGAAGTTACCCGGCACAGCCGCTACGGAGGCGTCCTCTCCATAATCATTCTGGACCTTGACTCCTTTAAGCTTTATAACGACACTTACGGCCACCTCGCCGGAGATAAACTTCTGCACCAGATCGGCTCCGTCATGAAAAAGTCTATCCGCGGCAGTGACCAGGCTTTCCGCTACGGCGGTGATGAATTCTCCATCCTCCTCCCCAACACCTCCCTTGACGCCGCCCTTCAGGTCTCGGAGCGTGTCCGTAAAAAGATAGCCGCCGATATTAAAAGCAACCATGTCCCGGTCACCGCCAGCCTCGGCCTCGCCACCTGGCCGGCCGACGGCATCAGCGCCACGGATGTTATCGCCGCCGCTGACAGCGCCCTCTATCTCGCCAAACGAAACGGCGGTAACCGCTCTCAATGCACCTCGGGAACCCTCCTCCCTTTGACGGAACCCGCCAAAACCATACCCCCCTCCACCGAGGTCCGTGACGGAGAGACTCTCAGCGCCATTTACGCCCTGGCCGTAACCGTGGACGCCCGTGACCATTACACCCGCCACCACTCCAATAAAGCCAGTGATTATGCCACCGCCCTGGCCAAAGCTCTCAACCTCCCGCCGTCCGAAGTAACCAGGCTGGAGACCTGCGCCCTGCTCCATGACATCGGCAAAATCAGCATCAACGACAAGATACTGAACAAGCATGGCAAGCTGACTCCCGCCGAATGGACGACCATCAAGACCCACCCTCAGGTCGGCGTCAATATCGCCGGCCACTCCCCACAGCTCGCCCCCTGCCTGGCGGGTATTCTCCATCACCATGAGAAATATGACGGCACCGGCTATCCCGGAGGCTTGAAAGGCGAGGACATCCCGCTGGACGCCCGCATTCTGGCCATCGCCGACGCCTTCGCCGCCATGACCACCATACGCAGCTATTCCCCGGCCCTTTCTCTGGATAAAGCGCGGGGAGAATTGAATCGCGGTGCCGGCACCCAGTTTGACCCTCGCCTGGTCAAGATCTTTTTATCCTTAACTGAAGCCGCCACCCCGCCGGAAACCGAAAAAACAAGGAGGTAACTCTGTCTGGAGCCGGCCGCTCCGCAGACTATATGAAGATGAACAAAATACAGGTAACCATTATCAGC
>CBDUSH010000017.1:0-20156 GCA_965369965.1 uncultured bacterium
TCAGGTTTCTTTTCGGGTGGAGAAGGGACGGCCTTTTCCTTCTCCTTGTCCTGGGTGTTTTCGGTATCCAGCTCCCTGGTTATCTGGGAAGTCAGATCATAGGTTGATTTTTTCAGCATGTTCATTGTTTTTCCCAGGGTGCGGGCAATCTCCGGCAGCCTTTTCGGGCCCCAGATAATCAGCGCCACGACCAGCACCAGGATTACTTCCCCACCACCGATTCCGAAAAAATTCATCCTTTACCTCGACACAATGCCGTCGTTAATACTCGCCAGACAAGAAAACGGATAGTCCTCGCGGACGGCAGGAACAGGCTGTCTTCAGGTTGAGACTAGCTCTTGGTCGTCTTCTTGCGGGCGGGCTTTGCCGGCGTTTTTTCTTCTTCTAATTCATCTTCGTCTTCGCCGCGCTGCCCTTTCTTGAATGCCCGGAGACCTTTGCCGATAGCGCCGCCCACCTGCGGCAGCTTACCGACTCCGAAAACAATCATGATGATTACCAGGACAAGAGCTATCTCCCATGGTCCGATGCGAAATGGCATGGCCGGTTCCTCCTAGTTTCTACCATCTTTATATTAAACTTAAACCGGATGGCTGGCAAGCCGTAATCTTTCCTCACCGGAGAATACGGAAAGGCGACTGCCGCGCGCGTAGCCGATAACAGTAATACCAAGATCTTTACCCAATGACACGGCTCTCTCGGTGGGAGAGCCCCTGGAGACCACCACCGGAGACCCCATCCGGGCTGCCTTGAGCAGCATCTCCGAAGAAAGCCGACCCGTCGTCAGCAGAATAGCGTCCCGGGTCGGTATTTTTTTCATCAGGCATTCACCCATTATTTTATCCAGCGTGTTGTGCCGGCCGATGTCCTCGGCCATGACCAGTATTTGCTGCCGGTCGCACAGAGCCGAGGAGTGGATGCCGCCGCCCGCCTGGAAGAGACTCTGCTGCTGGTACAGCTGTTGCATCAGCGCCAGTATTTCCTCGGGAGTAATCGTTAAATCCGATTCGACTCGCTGTGCCGGAATGGCCGAACCGGTGACACTGCCGCAGCCGGAAGTCAGGGTGCGCCGCGGCGGTTCGGTATAATCGGTACCGGTCAGCCTCACATCGGCGATCGGTTCATCTTCGCAGACCCGCATACTGGCTATCCCGCTCATGTCATCGATGATCCCTTCCGCATACAGAAAACCGAGAACGAGATGGACCAACCGGTCGGGGGTGCACAGTACGGTAACGGTTTCCCGGCCGTTGATAAAGATGGTTAGAGCCATTTCACCGGGCACGGTGACCGTCTCCCGGCGCAATTCACCCTCGGAGAAGAAGTTACAGGTTACTCTGGGGGTGATATCGCTGGCCGCTGGATCCTCCACTGTCTGTTTCACGTTGCGGCACATTCCTTTTTCTTCCGGTACTTTGCCGGTATTATTATACTCCTGTGAGGCGGTCTTGTCTAACGGGTGAGACACCGTAATGTACTGCCGTCAGGCATTGGCTGACCGGCGCGGTGGTTGATGAGGTTTATTCCCCGCCCGTGTTAATTACATGTGCTGTTCAGCTACAATTTCAGTTTACATATATTACCGCCTATGTTATAATTTCTTGTTATCGGTATCATAAAACAGTAAGAGGTAAAGAGGTGTAGTTTGGATAAGGAAAGAAAAGCGGGCATAATCGATAGTCATCAGATGCGCGAGGGGGACACCGGTTCGACCGAGGTCCAGGTGGCTTTGCTCACCGACCGGATTAAGCAACTGACGGTGCACATGACGGCTAACCGCCATGATTTTCACACTCAGCGTGGTTTGCTCAAACTGGTTGGACAGAGACGCCGGTTACTCAATTACCTGAACCGGGAAGACGTGAAACGGTATAACGCCCTGATTAAGAAACTTGGTTTACGTAAATAGAATTTGCGCAAATATAGTGGCGTAAATATAAAATTCGAAAAACCCGGCTTGCGCAAGTAGAAATAGCGGAAATAATAAAGAGGAAACAGAACTAAATGAAATCTTTTGAATGTAATGTGGGTGGCCGGACGCTTACCCTGGAAACCGGCAAGCTGGCCGGGCAGGCCAGTGGGGCGGTAGTAGTTCGTTACGGGGATACCATGGTACTGGTTACGGTCGGTGTCAGTAACGAGCCGAGAGAAGGGGTGGATTTTCTTCCCCTGACCATTGATTATGAGGAAAAACTTTATGCGGCGGGTAAAATTCCGGGCGGTTTCATACGCCGGGAAGGACGACCCAGTGAGCAGGCGATACTGGCCTGCCGCCTGGCAGACCGGCCTTTACGTCCCCTTTTCCCCAAGACCTGGCGACGGGATATCCAGATCATCGCCACCGTGCTTTCGGCGGACCAGGAGAACGACCCGGACACACTGGCGCTGATTGGCGCCTCGGCGGCACTCTCGATATCCGAGATACCCTTTGACGGGCCGGTAGGCGCCGTTCACGTCGGCTATATTGACGGCGAACTGGTATTGAACCCGACGCTACCACAGATGGAAAACAGCAAACTCGACCTCGTCGTGGCCAGCAATAAAGATATTATCGTGATGCTGGAAGCCAGCGTCAAAGAGCTTCCGGAGGATATACTTCCCGGGGCTATCAAATTCGGGCATGAAGCCAACCAGGCAATTATCCGTATCCAGGAGGAACTGCGACAGGCCTGCGGCAAGGAAAAACTGGAAGTCCCCGTCCAGGAGGTAAACACCGCCCTGGTTGACGCGGTGGCGTCAGCGGTGGGAGACAGGCTGGTTCCGGCCCTGCAACTGACCGATAAATCAGTGCGGGAACGGACGTTCTCTGCCCTGAAGAAAGAGGTCGTGGCAAGCCTGGAAGAGACTTTTGAAAAAGAAGAAATCAAGTCTGCCTTTGAAGCCAGAGCCAAGGCTGAGATGAGAAACAGCCTGCTCAAGGGGCAGCGCCTGAACGGCCGCGGTATTACCGAGGTACGTCCCATAAGCTGCGAGGTAGGCATACTGCCCCGGACTCATGGTTCGGCGCTGTTCACCCGGGGTGAGACCCAGGTATTGACCATTGCCACCCTCGGTTCCACCCGTCAGGAACAGCCGATTGACGGTCTCGGTATCGAAACTTCGAAGCGTTTTATTCACCACTATAATTTTCCCCCCTTCTCCAGTGGCGAAGTGAAACGTCTCGGTGGCACCAGCCGCCGCGAAATCGGGCATGGCGCTCTGGCGGAAAGGGCGATCCTGCCGGTACTGCCCGTAGGTGAAGACTTTCCTTACACTATCCGCCTCGTTTCCGAGGTGCTGAGTTCCAGCGGCAGCACCTCCATGGCCAGCACTTGCGCCAGCAGCATGTCCCTGATGGACGCCGGGATTCCGGTAAAAAGGGCGGTCAGCGGTATCGCCATGGGGCTGATAACCGGTGAAAATGATGAGTACGTCGTGCTGACCGATATCGAAGGCCTGGAAGATGCCTTCGGCGATATGGACTTTAAAATTGCCGGTACTACGGAAGGTGTGACGGCAATACAGATGGACACCAAGTTGAAAGGAGTCAACCTGGAGGTCATCGAACAGATAATCGAGCAGAGCAAGGCAGCCCGCTCTTTAATCATGAGCAAGATGGAGGAAGCCATCACCGCCAGCCGGTCTGAAGTCAGCCGCTATGCGCCGCGTATGCATAAGATAACGATTGACCCGGATAAAATCGGGGCTATCATCGGCAGCGGCGGCAAGACTATCCGGTCCATTATCGAGGAAACAAAGACGACCATTGACGTTCAGAATGACGGTACGGTGGTCATCGGCGCCACGGACGAGACGGCGGTGCAGAAGGCTATCGAAATCATCGAAGGCCTGACCAAGGAAATCGAAATCGGCAGCATTTATACCGGTAAGATAACCCGTCTGCTCGCCTTCGGCGCTTTTGTCGAAATACTTCCCGGAAAAGAAGGCATGGTTCACATCAGTGAGCTGGCAAATTACCGGGTGCCCACCATTGAAGACGAAGTCTCCGTTGGCGACGAGATAACGGTCATGGTCATCAAGAACGACGATGGCAAGATAGGACTATCGCGAAAAGCCGTTTCTGAAAAATCCTCGACGGGAACCGGGACGGGAAATAGCGGTGGCCCTCCCCGCAGCCGGGAAGGCGGTTTCGCGCCGCGTCGCCCGGAGGGAGGCGACCGCCGTTACGATAGAAACCCGCCTTTCAGGGGTCGCTGACTCTCCTCGTTCCTATCAGATAAAAAGGGATTTCTTATGGAACCGATTAAGGTAGTCGTCCACGGGGCGCAGGGAAAAGTCGGGCAGGAAGTGGTCAAAGCCGTCTGCCGGGAACCCGGGATGCGGCTTGTCGGCGCCGTGGATATGGCAGTCAGCGCCGACGTATTATCGCTGCCTGACGGCTCCGGTACGGTGCCTTTTTCCAGTCGCCTGGAAGATATCCTCAGCCAGTGTCCGGCCGATGTAATGGTGGATTTCACCGTTGCCCGGGCCACCCTGCCGGCGGCGCGCACGGCGATGAGCCACCGGGTCAATCTGGTTATCGGTACCACCGGCTTGTCGAAAGACGAAATCGGCGGCCTCGCAGATTTGGCGGCGGCTCAGAGTGTCGGCGTGTTTATGGCGCCCAACTTTGCTCTCGGAGCGGTACTGATGATGCACCTGGCGGCAGTGGCCGCTAAATACCTTGACTACGCCGAGATAATTGAGCTGCACCATAACCAGAAAGCGGATGCTCCTTCAGGGACGGCGCTCACCACCGCCCGCAATATGGCGGCGGCGCGGGGTAAACCGTTTCTGACAACGCAGGAATCACCGGAAACCATAGAGAGCCGTGGGAAAAAGATTGACGGTATTCCTATTCACAGTGTACGATTGCCGGGACTACTGGCGCACCAGGAGGTGCTGCTGGGGGCGTCGGGTCAGACATTGAGCATACGCCATGATACTATCAGCCGGGAATGTTTTATGCCCGGGGTGCTGCTGGCCATTAAAGAGGTAGTCAAACGTAAGGGACTTACCTATGGCCTGGATAAATTACTGGAACTGTGAGTAAAACGTGAAGAATTATGAAGTAGCCGTCGTCGGTGCCACCGGCATTGTCGGCCAGGAATTCATCAAGGTGCTCAGACAGCGCCACTTTCCGGTGAATTCTCTCCACCTGCTTGCCTCGGACCGTTCGGCGGGGAAAAAACTGCTTATCAACCAGCAGGAAATTGAAGTCAAAGAGACCATCCCTTCGTCCTTTGAAGGCATTGACATCGCCCTGTTTTCAGCCGGTGCCGAAATCAGCCGCCATTTTTCACCGATGGCGGTGCGGGCGGGCGCGGTAGTAATCGATAACAGCGCTGCCTTTCGGCAGGACCCCAGGGTGCCCCTGGTGGTGCCGGAGGTTAACCCCGAAGATATCAAGTGGCATAAAGGTATTATTGCCAATCCGAACTGCTCCACGATTCAGATGGTGGTGGCGCTGCAACCTTTACATAAAGTTAACCCCATCAAGCGCATCGTGGTCTGTACCTACCAGGCGGTCTCCGGTACCGGCGCCGCCGCCGTGGAAGAATTGAAAGTGCAGACCAGGCAGGTACTCGACGGGCAGAACGCGGTACCCCACGTTTATCCTCACCAGATTGCCTTCAATATCCTGCCCGAAATAGACGTCTTTCTGGATGACGGTTACACCCGGGAAGAATGGAAGATGATGGAAGAGACCCGGAAAATAATGGGTGCCGATGACATTGCCATCTCGGCTACCTGTGCGCGGGTGCCGGTATTCACCGGCCACAGTGAGGCGATACATTTGGAATTTACTTCTCCGATGCCGCCGGAAGATGCGCAGCGGATTCTGGCGGAAGCCCCCGGCGTCAAGTTACTGGACGACACGACGATCAGTCTCTACCCCCAGCCGTGGTCGGCGGTCGGCACCGACGAAGTATTTGTCGGGCGTATTCACCGGGACGCTTCTCATCCCAACGGCCTGGTGCTGTGGGTTGTCGCCGATAACCTGCGTAAAGGAGCGGCGCTGAATGCGGTACAGATTGCCGAAGAAATGATCCGGCGGGGCTGGGTAAATCAGGGAGGCTAAGAAAATGAAAACACTGGGCAGATTAATAACGGCGATGGTAACCCCGTTCGACGCAAAGGGAGAAGTTGATTATGCGCAGGCTAATAAACTGGCCCTGGCATTGCTCGATTCGGGCAGCGACGGGCTGGTGTTGGCGGGCACCACCGGAGAATCGCCCACCCTTCTCCGTGCCGAAGAACTGCGCCTCTTCGCCGGGATAAAAGAGGTTGTCGGTGACCGTGGAGCCATTGTTGCCGGCACCGGCAGCAACAGCACCGCCGAAGCCGTGGAAGCAACCCGCCAGGCGGAAGAAATCGGGGTTGACGCCTGCCTGCTGGTCGTTCCCTATTATAATAAACCCACTCAGGAAGGCCTCTACCGGCATTTTAAGACTATTGCCGAGAGCACCAGTCTGCGCTGTATCCTTTACAATGTTCCGTCACGCACCGTGACCAACCTGGCGGCGGAAACAGTGATTCGACTCAGCCAGATTGATAATATCATCGGTGTGAAGGAAGCCAGCGGGAACATGGAACAGATTACCCGAATTATCAGCGGGGCGAAAGAAGGCTTTAATGTCTGGAGCGGTAATGATTCCGATACACTGCCGATGCTGGCTCTGGGCGGTTACGGCATCATCAGCGTCGCCTCTCACTTGGTGGGCGCCCAGATAAAGCAGATGATAGACAGCTTTGTCGGCGGTGATGCCGTGGAAGCGGCCCGCATCCACCGTCACCTGCTGCCGCTGGTGAACTCGCTCTTTATCGTCGCCAATCCCATCCCGCTCAAATACGCCCTCGGCCAGGTGGGATTCAATGCCGGAAAGCCGCGCCTGCCGCTGTGTGAACCGGACGAAAAAACGGCCGCCATTATCCGGGAAGCGCTTAAAGGGTGCCGGATAGACCTGCCGGTATAAAAAGTCAGTTCTTCGGGTAGCTTATTTACCCAGGCTCTTTTTCACCGCCTCAAGCTTGTCCATGTATTCCTCTCGCCTGGGGGCAAAAATCTCGGTGGTCTGGCAGCCCTGGTCGGAAACGAATGTGCCATGTTCCTCGTAGGACCCGTAAAGGACCACGTCCCCCGCCTTGAGCCGGTACCATTTGCCCTTGATTAACTGGTCGCACTCGCCGCCGACGATTACCATGATCTGCTCGTGCTCATGCTGGTGCCGGGGCACACTGCTGTTGGGTGACATATTGGTGAAAATCGCCGTCATCCGCTGGGTGGACAGGATGTGGGAAGTTACTCCCGGTACCAGTTCTACCTTGGGGATATCACGATAACGGATAACGTTTTGTTGGAATTCTGCTTCAGTGGCGTACGGCTCTTCCCTTTCCATGCGCTAAATAATCCTCCTTAAATCTGTGGCCGGTGATTACTCCCAGAGTGGCGTCTTGAAAATGGTATCCTCACGTCTCATACCCACCGAGATGATGCTGGCCGGGCAGCCGCACAGTTCTTCCAGTCTGCTAACGTACTGGCGGGCGAGTAACGGTAGCTGGTCAAACTTCCGGGCCTGGGTAGTTGTCGCCATCCAGCCGGGCAGTTCTTCGTAAATCGGGCGGCATCGTTCCAGAGCCGTGGCGCTGGACGGGAAATAATCGATTATCTTTCCGTCCAGTTCGTAACCGGTGGCTATTTTCAGGCTGGGCATGTTATCCAGGACGTCGAGCCGGGTGATGGCCAGCTTGGTGTAGCCGTTAATCCGGGTGCTGAACCGGGCGGCCACGGCATCAAACCACCCGCAGCGCCGCGCCCGGCCGGTGGTCGTGCCATACTCATGGCCCTGCTCCCGGATAAAGTCTCCCGTCTCGTCGGTCAGTTCGGTAGGCAGCGGGCCGCCGCCGACGCGTGTGCAATAAGCCTTGAAGATTCCCAGCACCTGGTTAATCTGGGTCGGGCCGATACCTGCCCCCAGGCAGGCGCCCCCCGCCAGCGGGGAAGAGGAAGTGGCGTAAGGATAGGTGCCGAAATCGGGGTCGAGGAAAGTGCCCTGTGCCCCTTCCAGCAGGACGATGTCGCCGCGGGCAATGGCGTCCGAGATAATCTCCGTCGTCTCCTGGATAAAGGGCGCCAGTCGCTCTCCGTACTGGCAGTACTGGTTGAAAATCTCGTCCTCGTCCAGCGCCTCCGCCCCGTAAATCCGGGTTAAAATGGCGTTTTTATGTTTCAGAACGTCGTGCAGACGCTTTTTGAAGACGTCCTTTTCCATCAGGTCTCCGGCGCGGATACCCATCCGGGCGACCTTGTCGGCAAAAGCCGGACCGATGCCCTTACGGGTGGTCCCGATGGCCTGCTCCCCCCGGGATTCTTCCTCCAGGCCGTCGAGCAGAGTGTGGTAAGGCATCACCAGGTGCGTCCGGTCGCTGATGAAAAAACGGGAAACGTCTACCCCTCTCTGCTTAAGCGCGTCCAACTCGGCTATCAATACCCCCGGATTCATCACCACCCCGTTGCCGATGACGGTGGTCGCCCGGGTCGAGAAAATACCGGCCGGTACCAGATGCAGTTTGAACAGGCCGAACTGGTTGGCTACGGTATGGCCGGCGTTGTCTCCGCCGGAAAAACGCACCACCATGTTGGCTTCCTCCGCCAGCAGGTCAACTATCTTTCCTTTTCCCTCGTCTCCCCACTGCGCCCCGATAACCGCGATAACTGGCATTCAATCCTCCCTCAAGTCAGCTGAAACGCGATTGGCGAATCAGTCATTATTTGTCTGTTGCCAGACGAAAATCATACGCTGGACAATCGTAAATAAGCTTAATAAGGCTACTATCCCCAGGGCGGTAATCAGGGCGTAATTAACCTGGTTCAGCAACAGGCCCAGCGCCAGGATAATCACTCTTTCTCCCCGGGTGCCCAGTCCCACCTTGCATTCCAGACCGGCCGCCTCGGCTCTGGCCCGGATATAGCTCACCGTCAGCGAACCGGGCAGGGCAATACCGGCCAGCACGATACCGGCCATCGACTGCTCCCGGGCGAATAATATCAGGATTCCCAGCAGCACCAGCGCTTCGGTGATTCGGTCAAGCGTCGAATCGAGGATGGCGCCAAAACGGGTGACCCGGTTGGTGCGGCGTGCCAGGGCGCCATCCAGCAAATCAAACAGGCCGGCAAAGAGTACCATCAGGCCGGCGGCCAGTAAGTTCCCGGTGATTATGAGCGTGGCGGCGACGGCGAACAGGCCGAAGCCGAACCAGGTGACGGCGTTGGGTGTGACCGGTGTCCGGGCTAACAGCCACACGGCGGGACGGGTAAGCTGGTAAGCGGCCGTGTTACGGGCTTTAGTCAGCCTGGAAATCGGCGAAGACTCTTTTTCCGGTGCCATATTAATTGAACTGCTTTTCATAATTCACGTTTTGTAGCTGTATATTGTAGCTATATGTAGTTTCTCTCCTTCAGGATTTACCCGGCCGCCTCGGTCGGCTCAGGACGACCTGGTAAAAATCCAGTATCTGCTGCGCAACGCATTCCCAGTCATATTTTAGTGCCTTCAACCGCCCGTTAGCGCCCAGTCGCTGCCGGAGCGCCTTGTCGGCCAGCAGCCTGGTTAAAGCTTCCGTTATCTTCTCCGCGTTTCTGGGCGGTACCAGCAGTCCCTCGCTGTCATGGGTCAGGACGCCGTTGTATCCCTGGATGTCCGTGGCCACGATTGGTTTACCCACCGCCATCGCTTCCAGAAGAACAATGCCGAAACTTTCCCGGCCGGTGGCCGGACAGCAAACGACGTCCGCCGTCTGGTAATACTTCGGCAGGTCGCCGTAAGTGGCGTAGCCGATGAAAACAACGTCACTCAGTCCGCTCCGGGCCACTTTTTTCTCGTACCGGCGGCGTTCCCTGGTGCCAGGTCCGACAATAATAAGACGTGAATCAGGGATTTCCGGTTTAATCTGCCGGAAAGCTTCCAGCAGGTAATCAAGCCCCTTCCTTTTTTCCAGCCGGCCGATGAAAACGATATTAAACTTACCGTCCATAAACTCTTCGATTGGCGCCACATCGGGCGAAAAATGCCGGGTATCCACGCCGTTAGGGATGACGGTGTATTCCCCGGGAAAATGCCGGCTGACGTAGTTCAATGCCGGCTCGGCCACGGTGATTTTGCCATCCAGCCGGCGCCACCAGTTCTTCAGGAGAAGCTTGCCTATCGGAGTGCCGAAGCTGTACCAGGGTTTACCCCCGGAAGCGTGAAAGGTACCGATATTCGGGGTACGTGAAAGGCGCAGCACGGTGGTGCAAAGCATCGGCATCAACGGCTCGTGCAGATGACTGATATCAAACTTCTCCCGCTCCAGTACGGTATTTATCCGGGAAGATAACCACGGCGACAGCGTGATACGGGCGATGGTACCGCTGGCCGGTACCGACCGCGGCTTACCGATCGGTATGAACCGGTCACCCAGCTCTGGAACACCCTTGGAGGCGGGGGCAATAATCTTCACTTCGTGACCAAGTCGGGTAAACTGTTGTTCAAGGCAGGAGATGTGATTGCAGACGCCTCCGGGATAAGCAAAGTCATAAGGGGAGACTAACGCTATCTTCATTGAATTACAGCCTGAAATCCTCCCTGCGGCATTACTTGGCTGTTTTGGGCTTTCCGGCCGGCGGCGTTTTCTTGATGTATTCTTCTACCATGTTATGGGCCTGGTCATCGGTATACTGAATTGGCGGTGACTTCATAAAATAGGCTGACGGGGCGGCCAGTTCTCCACTCAGGCCGCGGTCCAGGCCTAGTTTGCAGCACCTGATGGCGTCAATAACCACGCCGGCCGAATTGGGGCTGTCCCATACTTCGAGCTTCAGTTCCAGGTTCAACGGGACGTCACCAAAAGTACGCCCTTCCATTTTTATATAGCAGAATTTACGGTCGGTCAGCCAGGGCACATAGTCGCTCGGGCCGACGTAAATATCGTTGGGGTCCATTTTATAATCGAGTTGCGAAGTAACTGAGTTGGTCTTGGATATCTTCTTGGATTCGAGCCGGTCTCTCTCCAGCATGTTGAAAAAATCGGTATTCCCGCCGAAGTTCATCTGGTAGGTCCGCTCCAGCTTAACTCCGCGGTCCCGGAAAGTCCGGGTCAGCACGCGGTGGACGATGGTGGCGCCGACCTGTGACTTGATATCGTCACCGATTACCGGCAACCCCTTTTCGGCAAAACGGTTTTGCCAGTACTTCTCGCGGGCGATGAAGACGGGGATGCAGTTGACCAGCCCGCAGCCGGCCGCCAGCACCTGCTCTATGTACCACTTGGTCGCCTCTTCGCTACCCACCGGCAGGTAGTTGATGACCACGTCCGTCTTGGTATCCTTGAGGATTTTAACAATGTCAGTGGTTGGCCCGGGGGCTTTCTGGATTATCTGAGAGAGGTACTTACCCAGTCCGTCGTGGGTCATCCCGCGCTGGACGGTCACCCCGCTGTGAGGTACATCGCTGAACTTTAAAGTGTTGTTGGGGGTGGTGAAAACAGCCTCGGAAAGGTCTTTGCCCACCTTGTTCTTGTCGATATCGAATGCCGCCACGAAATTGATATCGCTGATATGGTAGCCGCCCAGGTTGACGTGCATCAGCCCCGGAACGAATTCTTTTTCCTTGGCCTCACGGTAATAATGGACACCCTGTACCAGAGACGAACTGCAGTTGCCCACTCCGATTATTGCCACATTAATCTTGCCCATGCCGTAATCTCCCCTCTATTTGCCGGTTAGTTGCTGGTCAGACTGATATCTTTATCGTCAATGATGGCCCATCAATGACTGAAGATGCCTCACGAACTATACCTTTTTATAGACGGGCTGTCAAGGTGCGGGCGATGTTTTCGGGGATTTTGGGCCGCCTGATTTAACCGGTGTTATGGTCGGTTATTGGAAAATTTTTTCCGGCTGCCACAGCCCTTTCTCCGGGTTGAATCGCATCACTCCCAGGAAGCGTCCGTCCAGGGTATAGGTGCGGCAGCGGGTCTCCGTGTCAGGACTGGCCGGCGTCGGGGGTTCGGGGGCGGTACTTGAGCCGTTCCCTTCGTCCGCCAGTGACACCGGTACTCCGTTCCGTATATTCAGGGCGGTGGCATCATTAACCACCACCGCCTTCCAGTCTAAAAGCACGCTATCCGTCGCCTGGATAAAGTGCTGCCAGTACCCGTGGCGGAAAGCCTCTTCGAGCTGAGGTATCGAAACGGCGGTGCTGATATCAAAGGGGCCGCAGCGCAGGCGGATGAGACTTTTCAGATGGGCGCCGCAGCCCAGCGCCTCGCCGAGGTCATTGGCCAGAGAACGGATATAAGTGCCCTTGCCGCATTCAACTTCGATAGTTACCACCCCCGGCTGCCAGTGGGTAATATCCAGGTGATGGATAACGGTGGGGCGGCTTTTTCTCGCCACCTCTATCCCTTCCCGGGCTAGTTCGTAGAGCCGGCGTCCCTGGTGTTTGACGGAGCTATACATCGGTGGGATCTGCTGCGTCAAACCGCGGAATTTGTCCAGTTCCGCCGCCACCTGCTCCCGGCTGACTCCGGAAGAGTCTCCGCGCCGGGTAACTTTACCGGTGGCGTCATAGGTGTCCGTGGCCGTACCCAGCTCTATCTCGGCACGGTAAGTCTTGGTGGTGTCCATTAAGAAACCGGTGACGCGGGTTGCCTTGCCCAGGCAGACCGGCAGCACGCCGGTTGCTTCCGGGTCGAGTGTTCCGGCGTGCCCCACCCGCCGTACTCCGCTGAGTCGCTTTACCCGGGCGACGACGTGGTAAGACGTCTCGCCGCTGGGCTTGTTGATGTTAAGTATGCCGTCAACGGCAGTCGGCTCCGTGTCCGGGGATTGGCCCCGGCAGCAATGTCCGGATATCAATTCCCTTCCGTTGTGCCGCGGTCTTCAACATCCGCCTGGTCGAGCAGCCTGAAGAGACGGTCGGCCCGTTCAATGGAATCATCCCAGTAGAAATACAAGTCGGGCACGTGCCTCAGCCTCAGGTTTTTCATCAATGACTTGCGCAGGAAACCGGCGGCCGCCTCAAGGGCTTGCATCGTCTCTTCCTTCTCTTCCTGGTTGCTGATGCGGCTGACAAATACTTTGGCAAATTTCAGGTCGGGGGACGTAGAGACTTCTGTGACCGCGATAAAAGTACCCAGTCTCGGGTCATTTACCTGGCGCTGTAGTAACTCACTGAGTTCTTGGCGGATAAGGTTATTTATCCGCGCGATACGATAGGACATTAGTCAGCTTCCTGTCTAGCGGTTGGTAGCCTCAAGGCTGAAAAACTCCAGTATATCGCCGACCTGGTAGTCGTTAAAATTGGCGATGCCCAGGCCGCACTCATAGCCGGCGGCGACTTCTCTGGCGTTGTCCTTGAAGCGTTTCAGACTGTTTACGGTGGACTCGCCAATCACTTCCTGCCCCCGGTGTATCCTGACCGAGGCATTGCGGGTGGCTTTACCTTCGGTGATATAAACACCGGCCACGCTTTTGCCCTTGCCGGCCGAGAATACGGCCCGTACTTCGGCTCGCCCATCGATGACTTCGGCAAAGGTCGGCTCCAGCATTCCCTTCAGCGCCTTGGCGACGTCGTCAGCCAGGTTGTAAATGACGGTATAATTACGGATTTCCACGTTTTCCGCGTTGGCCAGCTTCTTGGCTCCCTCCTCGGTGTTGACGCCGAAGCCGATGATGAGTCCCTTGGAAGCAATCGCCAGCATGACGTTGCTCTCGGTGACGTTGCCGGTGCCGCTGTCGATAATCCTGACCTGCACTTCCTTCGAACCCAGTTGCTCCAGCGAGCTTCGTATCGGCTCGATACTGCCCTGGACATCGGTCTTGATAATAACATTGAGTTCTTTTACCCGACCGGAGCTAATCTGATCATACAGGTTGCTCAGGTTAACCGCGCCCAATGGGGCCGCCTCTCGTTCGGCCTGGTGTTTCTGAAGCAGGTACTGGGCGCGCCGTTCGTCGGCAACCACGTTCAATATCTCGCCGGCATCGGGGACACCGCTCAAGCCGAGGACGACCACCGGTGAGGCTGGCCCGGCCCGTTTTATCTGCTTTCCGGTATCGTTATACATTGCTTTTACCCGGCCCCAGGTGGCGCCTACCACCATGGTATCTCCCGGTTTTAAGGTCCCGCTTTGGACCAGTATCGTCGCCAGGGCGCCTCTTGTTTTGTCCATTTCGGCTTCGATAACCACACCCGTAGCCGGTTGGGACGGATTGGCTTTCAGGTCTTCCACTTCGGCCACCACCAGCAGGTTTTCCAGCAATTCGGTGACACCGGTTCCCTCTTTGGCCGAAATCGGCACGCAGACGACATCGCCTCCCCATTCCTCAATAACCAGACCGGCCTCCGCCAGCTGCTGCTTGACGTTGTCCGGGTTGGCATCTGGTTTATCAATCTTGTTGATGGCGACGACGATAGGTACGTCGGCCGCCCGGGCATGAGCGATGGCTTCCAGCGTCTGCGGCATGATCCCGTCATCCGCCGCCACCACTAAAACGGTAATATCGGTAATCTGTGCCCCGTGGGCACGCATCGCGGTAAAAGCCTCGTGGCCGGGAGTATCCAGGAAGGTGATTTTATGGCCGTTGACCTCGGTCTGGTAGGCGCCGATGTGCTGCGTTATCTGGCCGGCTTCCGTGTCCATGATATTGGTCTTGCGGATGGCATCGAGCAGCCGGGTCTTGCCGTGGTCGACGTGTCCCATCACGGTTACTACCGGTGGGCGCGGCTGCAGGTTACCCCCGTCCTCGCCCGGTGCCGCCTGCTTTCTGGCCCTGGCCTCGGCCGCTTTCCGCGCCGCGCGGGACATCAGGCGTACTTCGTAATCGTAACCGGCGGCAACCGTTGCCGCCGCCTCAAAATTGATGATCTGGTTGATGTTGGCCATGATGCCGTTTCTCATCAACTGCTTGATAATTTCGATCGACCCTGTTCCCAGGAGTTCTGACAGTTGCCTGACGCTCATGGATTCGGGCAGTTCAATCTGCCGCTTGACTTCGGGCTCCACCACGTTGTCTGATTCACTTGCCTTCGTCACTGTCCAGCTCCTTTTAATAGATCCCGGGCACAGAGCACCAGTTGTTCCCGGTTCTCCGCATCGATGTGTTTTCGTAAAGAATGTTCCAGTTGCTTCCCCTTCAACCCGCTCTCCCAGCAGGCCCAGTCCCGGCAGAGATAGGCGCCGCGTCCCTTCTTTTTACCGGCGAAGTCAATTTCAACCCGGCTTTCCGGGGTACTCACCAGGCGGATTAGCGCCCGCTTTTCTTTCACCTGCCGGCAGACGATACACGTACGCTGGGCGACGTGCTTAATCTGATTTGGTGGCTTCTTCGCTAAATTCGTCATCTTGGTCGACTATTTCCACCCCGCGGCGTTTACTCCGGCTGCGGGCGGCGTCTTCGCTGCTTTCCTTACCGTGACCGCCCTTCTTTTTCTTCTTTGTCTTGGCAGTGGACTTACCCGGTCGGGAGAGTCCGGTATCTTCGGCAAACCGGATTTGGGACTTCGCAGGGATGGCCGGCGCTTCGAAGAAAACGGGTTGCGGGATGAATTCTTCCACCACTGGCGCCGGCTTGGCCGGTGCGGCGGTTTCGGCCAGTATATCCTCTATCATCACCGGCTCCGGCTCTTCTTCAGGTATTTCCGGCGCCGGGGGGGCTTCTTCCGGTACAGGGGCTGCTTCTTCGGTGGCTTCAGCCACGGCTGCTTCTGCCTTTTCTTCCGGCGTCGCGGCGGGTTCGACTTCAGGTTCTTTCTCCGCTTCCGCCACTGTGGCGCTCTTGATATCTATGCGCCATCCGGTGAGCTTGGCGGCCAGCCGGGCGTTCTGTCCTTCTTTGCCGATGGCCAGTGAAAGCTGCCGGTCGGGGACAATCACCGTGGCGATGACATCCTCCTTGTTCAGTTTAACACGCAATATCTGGGCCGGACTCAGCGCATTGGTGATAAAGACGGCCGAATCCGGATTCCACTGGATGACGTCAATCTTTTCTCCGTTTAGCTCGTTAACGATATTCTGTATTCTGATGCCCCGCAGCCCCACGCAGCAGCCCACCGGGTCAATACCGTCCTGGCGCGCTGCCACGGCTACCTTACTCCGGAAGCCGGCCTCGCGGGCAATCGACTTGATTTCTACCGTCCCGCTAAAGACCTCGGGGACTTCCATTTCAAAGAGCCGGCGCAGTAAATTGGGGTGCGAGCGGGAAACAACCACCCTCGGTCCCTTCGGCGTTCTCACCACTTGCAGGATGTAGACTTTAATCCGCTGACCCACCCGGTATCTTTCCGTGCGTACCTGCTCCGCCGCCGGCAGTATCGCCTCGGTCCGTCCCAGGTCGACGAAAATTTGCCCCGGCTCGATGCGCTGCACGATACCGGTGATGACATCCTCTTCTTTATCGGTATATTCCTCGAAGATGGCGCTGTGTTCGGCTTCGTGAAGCCGCTGCAGGATGACCTGCTTGGCTGTCTGGGCGGCAATGCGGCCGGCATTGTGCGGGGTAACCTCGACGATTATGGTCTCGTCAATCTGGATATTTTTATCCGTCTTGCGCGCCTCTTCAAGTGAGATTTCACAGCGACTGTCCTCCGGTTTCTCGGTCACCGTTTTCTCCGCCCACACCTCTACCCGTCCCGTGGCGGGATTAATTTTCACCGAAATGTTCTGGTGGGGGGCGAAGTCTTCTTCTTTCCGGTAAGCGGAGACGAGTGCCGATTCCACCGCAGTCAGTACCACTTCTTTGGGCAGGTTCTTTTCTGCCGATAGCTGTGTTATGGCGAGAATAAAATCACTTTTCATTTTCGATTAATACTCTCCAGTTCCCACAATTAAAAAAGTGGGTTTTAAACCCACTTCAGTTGATTTCACATTTAATTGATAAATTATTATAACACGAGGCGACTGAAATTTCAAATAAAGCCAGGCAGTGACCTGTTTGCATTTGGGGGCATGCGCCGCTCACGGCGAGGCACGCCGCGAGTAATCCCGCGCGCCGAATATCCGGGTGCCCATTCTGACCAGGTTGGCGCCCTCTTCGAGGGCGATCTGGTAAGAATTGGTCATCCCCATGGAGAGATATTTCATCTCCACGTCGGGCATATCAAGCGCCTTGATTTGGGTAAACAGTTTGGCCGTCGCCGTGAAGTAAGGCCGGGAGTCTTCCGGGTCTCCGGCCAGAGGGCCCATGGTCATCAACCCTTTTACTCTGATATTGGGCAGGGCGGAAATCTCTCTCAGCAGCGACTCGGCGTTTTCCGGGAATACCCCCGCTTTCTGCGCTTCCCGGCCGCTGTTCACCTCGATGAGCACCGGCATCACCTTGCCGGCCTGGGCGCACCTTTTGTCAATCTCCCGGGCGGTTGCCGCCGAATCCACCGTCTCTATCATGTCGAACAGGGTCACCGCTTTTTTCACCTTGTTCTTTTGCAGATGCCCGATGAAATGCCACTGCGCCCGGTGGCCGATAGCGGCAATGGCTCTTTCCGCTTCCTGGACGTAGTTCTCCCCGATTATGGCCACCCCCGCCTCAATCGCCTCCCGGATTTCCTCCGGGGTACGGGTCTTGGCGGCGGCCAGCAGCGCCACTCCTTCCGGCAGCTCCGCCAGTATCTGGCTGACGTTTTCCCTGATAGCGCTCATCACTGGCCCATTCTACACCAATGCTCATGCCGGCTCAATGTTTTCGGGGATACCGGAGATGCCTAAAGGGGTGTCTAAGAGGGGCGAAGCCCCTCTTCCAAACAAAATTCCCCTTCCCCTTGCTAAGGGGAAGGGGATACAGGGGATGGGTTTTTTACTGATAACATGGGCATAGGATTTCGGCTGATATCAAAAGACTGAAAAGATATGGCTTTATCTGGCAATCTCTTGAGCCACTGCTGCCAAAATGATATAGTGTAAGATAGTTTTTTCCGGTGTGTTTGGGGGAGTGCTGGAATTGGCAGACAGGCATGACTTAGGATCATGTGCCGCAAGGCGTGGGGGTTCAAATCCCCCCTTCCCCAGAGATATAATCCGGTAAGGAGAGACAGCTGATGAACCTTAAATCCATGCTGGCGCGCACCGTGGAACGCTTTGGTGACCGGACGGCCATCGTCTCCGGAGAACGCCGTATTACCTATGACGAACTGGAC
Organism: uncultured bacterium; assembly: GCA_965369965.1. Taxonomy (GTDB): domain Bacteria; phylum Chloroflexota; class Dehalococcoidia; order Dehalococcoidales; family RBG-16-60-22; genus JACZSH01. The sequence continues at coordinate 18,153 of CBDUSH010000017.1, forward strand.
AAAGCCTCTAACAAAATCGCCAACGCCCTCGTTGACCTGGGAGTGGAACGGGGTGACCGGGTGGCCACCCTGCTCTCCAACAGCCCGGAATTTGTCAACGTCTATTTTGGCATTATCAAAACCGGCGCCACCGTGGTTCCTCTCGACACCCGCTATCTGCCGGTCGAACTGGCTTCCCTCTTTGACAATTGTCAGCCGAAAGTCCTCATCGGGGAAAACGCCGTCCTGGAACCGCTGGTTCCGGAAATGTCCCGGTTCGGTACTATCGAGCATGTTATCAACCTGGGAGAAACACTGGCCGGACAGTACCTCAGCTACCACCGGATTATGGAGACCGGCTCCGACCAGAGCCTCGATATCGAACCGGAACCGGACGATATCGGCACCATTTCCTACACCGGCGGGCCCACCTACCGCCCCCACGGGGTGGCTTTATCACACCGTAACCTGGTCGCCGAGGCGGTCATGTCCGGAGAGGGTTTCGGCCAGACGGAAAAGGACGTGGCGGTACTCTTTGCCCTGCCCATGTTTCACATGTTCGGCCTGGCCTCAATCCTGCTCACCGCCATTAATAAAGGGAGTACGGTGGTGGTAGTGCCCGGCACCGGCCGCTCAATAGCCAGTTTCCTGGAGACTATCGAGCGGGAGAAGGGTACCATTTACATGGGAGTGCCCTATATCTACGCCCTGGCAATTAACGTCGCCGAGCGGGAGGGAATCAATTTTGACTTGAGTTCCCTTCGTCTCTGGGGCAGTGGCGGGGCGACTCTCACCGCTGATATCGCCAGCCGGTTTAAGAAACAGTTCGGCGCCACCATTCTCGACATCTGGGGGCTGACCGAGGCGGTTTCCCACGTTACCTATCATCCGCTCGAAGGCGCCGGAAACACGAACTCCACCGGTAAAGCCCTACCCGGCTTCGAACTGGCCGTTGCCGACGATGACGGCCATCATCTGCCGCCCGGCCGGGTAGGTGAAATCCTGGTAAAAGGCCCCATGATGAGCTGCTATTACAATGACCCCGAGGCAACGGCCAAAACAATCAGGAACGGCTGGCTTCTCACCGGTGACCTGGGCAGCGTCGACAGTGGCGGCTACCTGCATCTCACCGGTATGAAGAAAAACATGATTATCCTCAAAGGTCAGAATATTTACCCCGGCGACATTGAAAAAGTGCTCTGCACCCATCCCAAGATAGCCGAGGCGGTGGTGGTCGGCATCCCGGACAAGTTGCGCGGCGAGGTAGTGGCCGCCATTATCCGGTTGAAAAAAAGGGTCACCGCCACCGAACAGGAAATCAGGCGTTTCTGCCAGGGGAGGCTCTCCGACTATAAGCTGCCCAAGATGATTTTCTTCACTCACTCTCTGCTCAAGAAAGCCTCTACCGGCATCGATAAACAGAAGCTGGAGGACTACCTGCCGGACCTGTCCGCATTGACACCCTCTCCGGCGCGGAAAAAAGGGGAATCTTAGTTTTCGGCCTGGGGGCGGCGTGCCGGGTGTTTGCTCAGGCTTGCCCGCCAACCCGTAGATGAAGAGAAAATTCAGTTCACGGAAGAGCGCTATGTCCGGTGTCAGGTCGCCAATCAGGCCGGGGCTGGCGAATACTCCTCTCCGCATTATTTCCAGATATGACGTAAGGGCTTTCTGTGACGTCGTCGAGAGTAATATTGATAATATGAAGAATATTAAATATGAAAAATCAGGGAGGCAAAAATGAAACGGAAAAAGCTGGTTGCCCGTCTTGTATTTTTAGCCGTCATCATCGTGGGCGTGCTGCTGTTTCACCGGCTGGTGGTTGGTGATGTGACCGATGCGCTCGGTCGTCATTACGGCTTTGACTTTGGCGTGATCGAAGGAGTGCTGATCGCAGTATTGGTGCTGGCGTATCGCCCACTGCGCGAACGTACCAGCGAAGCGCTACGCTATCTGATGGGCCGTCGCGTGACGGATGTTCGACAGCGAACGCGCGAACTGGCGGTCGAGTTGTCGCGCCATGCCGAA
>CBDUSH010000018.1:0-20009 GCA_965369965.1 uncultured bacterium
GTTCGGTCCCAAAACGGCATTTTGCGGCTAAGCTCCAGGCTTATCGTTTGTGGGCTGGGTCCGCCGTCAATCAAGATTTGCTGATTACCCTTTTGAATCAAAGTCGCATCCCCCTGACCGACGTCCAGGAAGCTGATACGGACATTATTATCCGGCATGGTGGCGGCGGAAAACGAGATTATGGCCGCCGCCGGTAACAGAAAGGCAATAACCCATTTCCGGTGTCGCCGTAGGGTAAAAGTTAGAGAATGGCGTAAGCGTAATTTGAAATCGATGGCTTCTTCATCAGTAATCGCCGGGGGCTTTTTGCGATTCAGGAAGATGGCCGCGGCCAGCAGCAGGTAGTAGCCCCAGATGGCAGTGAGGCTTATCGAATCTACCTGGATAAATGAAAGAGGGGATGTGGCCAGACCGTTAACCACCCATAACATATAGGAAAGAAAGAGCCAGGTCAGCCAGCTGAAAACCTGCGCGATAGGGAGGGAGATAAATCCCAGGACTCCGGTCGTCACTCCAGTGACGATAATACCCGGTAGCGCTGGTAAAACGAGCAAGGTAGCCACCGGTCCCACCAGCGAGATAATGCCAAAATAATAGGCAATAACCGGCCAGACGGCCACAATCGCGGCCAGGGAAGCGCTGAAACCATCGATGGCTAGACCGGCTATTGAAATCAGTCTGCCTTCTTCACCGAGGGTGGCTCTGATTATTTTTCTGCCCAATATCCGGAAAGCGGGGTATAGAAAAATCAGTCCGGACATAGCCAGAAAACTTAATTGAAAAGAGGCGGCTCCTAAAATGTAAGGGCTTATGCCCACCATTATCGCTGCGGCGAAAGTGAGTGCGACGAAGGCGCTGCGCTGTCTGCCTGCAATCTCGGCGGCCAGGAAAATACTAGCCATAATAGCACCGCGGACTACAGGCGGATGCATGCCGGTAAATATAGCATAGAGCCAGATGATGACCAGCGCCAACCAGATGTAGAGGCGGTACCGGCGACCAAAAAGCCAGATACCCGTAGTGAGCATTATTCCGGCAATAATACCCAGGTGAAGGCCTGATATTGCCAGGAGATGGGCGGTACCGGTGCGGGCGAAATCCGTCATGGTCGATGATGGAATGTTACTCCGGATACCTAATATAATGCCCTGGGCGAGTGCCGCTTGTGGTTCGGGCAGTACCGAAGATAGCTTCAGGGAAATGCTGTTTCTAGCCGTATAAATCCACTGCAAGGGCATGAAACCTCCGCCCCTTTCTATGACATCTATTTCAGGGTAGAGCATGGTGGTGAGGATTCCCTGGTGAGCCAGATAGCCTCCATAGTCGAAGTCATTAATCGGAGTTGGTGCCTCTGGTCGGCCGGTGACTTGAAGTATATCTCCGTACCGGTAGGTCGGGTATCTGGGCACGAAAAGAAGCGCTTTACCGGCTATCGTTTGCCATTGTTCAGCCACTTTTATTTCGGTTGCTCGCAGAAGGATGTGAGTACTCTTCTCCCTGACGTCCGGGTCACTGGCCACCATCCCCCTGATTTCGGTGACCTGGCTGTTATTATAGTATTTGAGAGTACCTTCGTCACTGGTGTTCAAGCTGGTATGCGCATAAGTGGCCGCCGTCAGAAAAATAATTAGGCTAAGACCGGTTATAATAAGCGCTTTCCGGTGTTGCCGAATAAAAAAGAGTAATAGAAAAGGAATAAGGCCGGTAAGTGTGGCGCTTAAAGGCAGGTAAAATTTGGTTCCCAGGAAGATACCGATTAACCAGGCGCAACTGAGATAAATAAGTAACACGAGGCTCCCTTATTCAGCTACGGTGACCAGAGGCTTAATCTTTTCATAAATGGCCGTGCCGATACCTTCTACGTTGATTAGGTCACTGGTGTGGCGGAATGGTCCGTATTGTTGTCGGTAGTCAATCATTGCTTTAGCCCTGGTTTTACCGATGCCGGGTAACGCTTCCAGCAGCCATGCTTCTGCTTGATTAATGTTTATTTTTTGTGACGGCTCTCCTCCGGTAACATCAGGAACGTAAAATGCCAATCGTCTGGTGTCAGCCTGGGGAGAGATACCTCCAGCCGCCTGAATAATATCGTTAACGGTATCTCTTACCTCTAAAGGGTAGTAGCCCGGATTATTTACCTCGCCCCCGACGTAAATCTCACTTTGAGAAATTACCTGGTCGGGAGGTAAGATAATCTCGACGGGGTGGTCTGGGGTGTACATAAGCCAGGTGATGGCACTACCAGCTATGATAATGGCGACGAAGAGACTCATAACCAGTATCCATAATTTGTCTGACCTGGTCACGGAATGTCTCCGGATAATGTTTTCCTGGACATAAAAAGAAGCCCGGGTATTCCTTTCCCTCTAAATAATACGAATAGCGCCGACACTGATTAACCTTGTCTCCGCAGTTATTCGGTTTATGCTTAAGTACCGGTCAAGCCGGTGCGGAGGGTTTTTTCCGTTTCGGGAGTGGTCAGGGCCACTATCTGGTCTCCTTCGTGAAGGATGGTACGCGGAGTAGGTAAATGGGGATTGTTGTCCCTGGGTATAATTAAGGCCAGTTTGCTACCGGCCGGTATGGAAAGGTCTTTAATTGACTTTCCTATCGTCGCCGCTTTAGGAGGAATTCTGACCTCGACAATTTCCATATCTTTATCGGTTATGGTCAGCAAATGGGTCAAAGAATGGGTCGGCACTTCTTTTTCAATAACTTCCAGAATGATGTTGGTGGCGCTGACGGTAACATCTATCCCCAGCGTCTTGAATATGTGCTCGTTTTGCGGGTTTCTAATTCGGGCGATAGTGCGGGACACGTTGAATTTATACTTAGCCACCTGACAGGCGACCAGATTGTCTTCATCATCCCCGGTAACCGCTACCAGCATGTCAGCCCGTCCGGTGCCCACTTCCTCTAAGGTCGTAGCTTCACAACCGTCGCCGCGGATGCATACGCTGCCCATTTCTTCAGTAATAACGTCGCAGAAGGCGGCATTTTTTTCTATGATAAGAATTTCATGCCCTTCGTCAAGTAACGCTTTGCCAAGATAGTAGCCGACTCTGCCGCCGCCAATGATAATAATATACATGCTGCTCCTTAGCTCTCTATCTTTTCTTTAACCATCTGGGCAAATATTGTGGTCGGGCTGAACGCCTCCAACCCCAAAGTATCGTACAACTCCTGGCGTAAAGGATCGTATATCCGGCAGATTACCCTGGGTACCTTAAAGATATGCTTTGCAATTTGGGCGGACATCACATTCCGGTTGTCTCCCTGTGTAAGAGCAACAAAGATGTCCGCTTCTTCGACACCGGCTCTTCGCAACATTTCCTCATCAATACCATTACCGACTAATGCCGTGCCGCTGAAAGTGGATTCTAACCTGCGGAAACTAGAGGCGTTAATATCCAGGACCGTAATTTGATAGCCTTCCGCATCAAGTAACCCGGCTAGCTGAGCACCGACTCTTCCACAACCCATAATAAGTATTTTCATAGATAACCTCAAATGTTATTTCATTGATGATACAGGATAACTGGACAAACAGAGTTCTTTAATACATAGGGGGCCACGTCGCCCAGGCTAAACTGCCCAAACCGTTTCTTATAACTCGCGCCCATCAAGATTACATCGACACCACGTTCAACAGCTTCATCAACAATTGCTGGGCCTGCGTCACGCGCCTGGAGAATGTCAGTCTCTATCTCGTTGCCTTCTGCCCCGGCAATCATTTCTATATGACCCAGTACCTCTTCCGCCTTATGAATTTCAGAAGCTATCTCGGCATCCAGAGGTAAGGATCGCTTAATGGTAACCACGTAAACTGACCAGATTACGCTCTTTTCTTTCTTGGTCTTGGTCAGCCGGCAGGCCAGTCTCATGGCCTCTTCGTCAACTTTTGTGCCGGTTACCGGCACCAGAATCTTATTAAATTCCATTACTTTCTACAATAATCCCCTCAACTTGAATATAATTATAATTTGCTTACGGGAAAACTACAATCCCTTTCAGTGAGTGATTTAATTTACAATAATTGAATCCTTCCCGGATTCCGGATACACAGGTTACTGGTCGGGTATTTTTTTGAGGCCTCTTTTCCGGGTGATATTTTACTGATTGCAATCAGTCATTGTATTTCCTTTTCGGTCACGTGTCAACCATAAGTATCCTGGTAAAAGATGATAAAGTGATTGACATATTAGGTGAACTCATGTTGATCAGAACCAGGATTTTTGAATTGTGCGACGGCAACCGTCGTAATTTGTCTGATCTGGTCGGTATAATGGGACTATCTATCAGCAAGGTCTACCGGGTTTGCGAGGGAAAACACTTCATTAATCAGAAATTCATCGGGGCAAAGAAGGCGTTCCCCGATTACCGGCTCGATGAGCTATTGTATCTTGATTCTGAGTTTGGGCAGGTTGATAAGGTGGAGTCAATTGTAACGGGTCGCTATCTGCATATCGTTGCAAAAATAATAATACTAATTTACCGAAAATGTGAACTCAGATGTCGGTACCTAGTCCTGTGGTTCATCCGGCTCGATCTTTTGCAATTCATCCATACTTTCCAGATGGTCAACGTACAGGGTCCCGTTTAGATGGTCTATCTCGTGTTCCAGAACTTGAGCCAGTAGTCCATCTGCCCTGATACGCACTTCTTTCCAGGTTCGGTCGCGCCCTTTTACGGTAACTTTCTCGGCGCGGGTGACTTGTCCAAAATAACCGGGAAAGCTGAGGCAGCCTTCATCAAGGATACGTTCTCCCTTTCTGCGCACTATCTCGGGATTGATAATGACGATGTCTTCGGCTTCCGGCTGGTCAATGATAATTACTCGGAGAGGGACACCTACTTGCGGCGCTGCCAGCCCCGCCCGGCCGGGTTCAGCATGCATTGTTTCTATCATGTCATCAATAAGCCGATTGATTGATCCATCAATATCGCGGACCCGTTTTGCCTTTTGCCGGAGCACCGGGTCGGGAAGCTTGCGGATTGGAAGGATTGCCATCTGGTCTCCTCAAAGATGATTATTCGGTTTAAATGTTTCTGCTTATTGCTCATTAGAGCAAACTGACCGGGTCGACGTCAATCATCCAGCCTGGCGGGAAAGATATTTGCGACAGAAAATCACTGACTTCATTCCCGCTCAGTATGATTTGCCACCGGAACCGACCTCGACGCCGGTGGATAAATGCCGGCGCCGGCCCGATGATGCGAATATCCTCCGTTCCTTGGCTATCCCTGGCCTCGGCGAGCCGGCGGGCCATTCTGGCTGCTTCTTGCTGGCAGTGGGCTTGGTTGATATTGGCGTAGGTAAGCAGGGCCAGTTGGGTATAAGGAGGAAGTTGAGTCTGCCGGCGGTAAACAATTTCATTATCGAAGAAGGCGGTGTAATCATGATTGGCGGCTGCTTGAATGGCGTGATGTTCCGGGGAATACGTTTGGATAAAAACCCGCCCCTCGGATACCCCTCGCCCGGCTCTCCCCGCCACTTGGCTGAGGGTCTGAAAAGTTCGTTCCACTGCGCGAAAATCGGGTAAATGCAAAATAGTATCGGCGTTGATTACCCCGACCACAGTCACCAGGGGTAAATCCAGCCCCTTGGCCACTATTTGCGTCCCGATGAGAATATCCGCCTGGTGGTTACGTAATCGGCTAAGTATCTCTTCATGAGTGTCCTGAGCACCGGCGACATCGCTGTCCCAGCGCAGCAATCGTGCTTTTGGGAAAGTTAAACCGGCGGCCTGCTCCAGTTTCTGGGTGCCGGCTCCCAGAAACTTTATTTCACGGCTCATACAGTGGGGGCAAATCTGCGGTGTCGGTATTTTGTAGTTACACTGGTGGCAGACCAGGCTATCTTCCGTAATATGTTGGATCAGGGTAACCCGGCATCGTGGGCAGCGAAAAACATACCCGCAACCGCGGCATTGCACCAGCGTGGCACCGCCTCGGCGGTTGAGGAATAAAATAACCTGTTCCCCGCGGGGTAGGGCTTTGGTAATTGCCCGGGCCAGGGAACGACTGAACAGACTGGTATTACCGGCTTTAAGTTCGTCGCGCAGGTCGACGATTTCAACTTGCGGCAGAGCCGCATCTTCTTGTGGTACGACGCGTCCCGGTAGCGATAGTAACCGGTAGTTTCCCTTTCGGGCGCGGTCATAAGTTTGTAGGTCGGGAGTGGCGCTGCCCAGCAACACCACGGCGCCGGTTAATTCGGCTAACTTTAGGGCGACATCACGGGCGTGATATCCCGGCGAACTATCGGTCTGTTTATAGGTCCACTCGTGTTCTTCATCGATAACAATAAGCCCCAGGTCAGGCTGGGGAGCAAAAACGGCACTCCGGGTACCAATGACGACGTCAGCGCCTCCCTTGCTGATATGATGCCACTCGTCGAACTGTTCTCCAGCGGAGAGTTTACTGTGCCGCAGGGCTACCCGGTTTGGGAAACGGGCGGTAAAACGCTCTATAGTCTGTGGAGTGAGCGAGATTTCAGGTACCAGGACGATGCCTCTTTGGCCCTGTCTTATCGTCTCGTCCAGTGCTCGCAAGTAAATCTCCGTTTTACCGCTGCCGGTGACTCCGTGCAGTAGAAATACCCTCGGTTGAATCTGCCTCTGTCGCAAAGCGGCCACCACCGGCTCCAGGGCTGCTTTCTGGATGACGGTCAGCTTTGGCGGGGAGTCAGTCGTAATCCGCTGGCAAGCAATCGGCTGGCGTCTCACCACTACTGGCTGAAAAGTAATCACCTCTTTACTGAGTAAATTACGGGCGCTACTTTTAGTACAGCCCGTCTGCCGGATGGCTTCGCTCCAGGGCACCGGGCTGGTCTGCCTGGCTAAAAAATCAAGCAGGGCCGCCTGTTTGAAGGCTCTTCTGCCACGCAGTTCGCTGGCCATTGCCCGGGCTTGCATCACCGGGATGTTGAGTTGTACGTAAGGGACTGTTTTACTCCTGATTTTAGCCGCCGCAATTTCGTAACTTCTGGTAATCAGCCCTTTACCAGCCAGCCGGGATACGGCTGCTTGGGCTTTCTTTTTACCCAGCCCCTTTTCGAGTTCTTTCAGATTAACGCCGCCCAGTTTACGCGCCAGTTCGAAAACATGTTGCTGGGGAAAGGAAAGGGCTGGCAGTTGAGAATCGTCAAATTTGTCCGGTATTGAGATAAAAGTGAGTGCTTTGCGTTCAAATCCGGGGGCCAAGAATAAAGCTACGGCATCGAACAGGGGAGAGAGATAATATTGGCTTATCCATCGGGACAGTAATATCTGGTGGGGAGACAATACCGGTTGAGACTCTATGACATCGCTTATGTCTCTAGTTTCTTCGACAGACGGGAGTGGGTTTATTTCCAAGACTACCCCTTGCAGCCTTTTCTCGCCGAAGGGTACCCATACCGCCTGACCGGTCTCAACATTTAAATGAGGGGGTATGGCATAGCTGAAAGTCCGGCGCTGGGCGCCCGGTGAATTAACACTGACTTCGGCGTATCTCATCCCGCGCTCCGCAGTTCCCAGATTGCCCGGCAGTTATCGGAAAAGTGTTATCGCTACCGGTTAAGCGCTCTCCGGCTGAGTCGCCTGTTTCTTTACTTTGGGTTCTCGTCTTTCTTTGATGCGAGCCGCTTTGCCGCTGCGACCGCGAAGGTAATACAGTTTTGCCCGGCGGACTACTCCGTGCCGTATCACTTCCACTTTTTCGACGAATGGAGAGGCCAGCGAGAAAGTACGTTCTATCCCGACACCGTACGCGACCCGTCTGACTGTAAAACTGGCCTTGGGTCCGCCCCGCTGGAGTTTGATGATTACCCCTTGAAACGGCTGGATGCGCTCTCTGCCGCCCTCAACAACTTTAGTGCTAACCTTCACCGTGTCACCGGGGGCGAGTTCGGGAATATTGGGATTAGGGGTTATTTCTATCAGTGATGCCACATTCATAATGAAGACTCCTTATCAGTATTGGCTTGTTTTGATGTCAAAACCAGACGTTCCACCAGTTGTCTTTCTTGTTGACCCAGGGCTGTCTTGTCCAGTAAATCCGGTCGCCGTTCCAGAGTGCGCCGAATAACCTGCTCGCGGCGCCAGCCGGCAATTTGCGCATGGTTTCCAGAAAGTAAAACTTCAGGTACCTCCCATCCTCTATAGAGCTCCGGGCGTGTGTACTGCGGATATTCCAGTAGCCCGTTAGAGTGAGACTCGTCCAGCGGCGATGCGTCCGAACCAAGCACCCCTGGTAACAGCCTGACTACGGAATCAACCACCACCATGGCCGGAAATTCGCCCCCGGTCAGAACATAGTCCCCAATGCTGATTTCGTCAGTAACCAGGTGCTGTCGTACTCGTTCGTCAACGCCTTCGTAGCGGCCGCAAATCAGGACTAAATGGTCGTACCCGGACAGGTCGCGGGCAATTTCCTGAGAAAAAAGACGTCCCTGGGGTGTTAACAGGATGACGGGTGGTTGGCCGCCTTTTTCGGCACCGGAACTACTCGAAGTCACTGATTCAACGGCCTCGAAGATGGGGTCCGGTTTGAGCAGCATCCCTGGGCCACCACTGTATGGATAGTCATCAACGGTACGGTGCTTGTCATGAGTGTAATCCCGAATGTTGTGCAGATTAACGCTCACCAGTTCCCGGTCAATCGCCCGTTTCAGGATGCCAAAGCCGAAAGGGGCCTGGAACATCTCAGGAAATAAAGTTAAAATGTCTATTCGCATTTATCTGCGCCCGTATTCCCGGCGGTTTAAACCGAGTGCTCGGTAACTTCTCCTTTAATAATCTCCACTGCGTGTGGAATAACACCCAGAACGACTTCCAAGCATTCCTTGACCGCCTTGGGACTGCCCGGGAGATTGATAATCAGGCATTGACGCCTGACCCCTGCTACGGCTCGGCTCAACATGGCCATGGGCGTAATCGATAAAGTTTGTGCCCGCATCGCTTCCGCCAAGCCTGGTACAACCTTTTCCACGACAGACAGGGTGGCTTCCGGCGTGACGTCACGCTGACTCAATCCGGTGCCACCCGTGGTTAGAATTACATCAAGCTCGCCTTCGTCAGCCCAGTCAATCAGCGTTTGTCGGATAATGTCAGGCTCATCGGGAACAACTTGGTATTTAACCAGGTGACCGTCAAATCGAGAAAGGCAACCTTTTATTACCTCACCGCTTTTATCGTCCCGCTCTCCCCGAGATCCTTTATCACTAACGGTGAGTATTCCCACACTAAGCATAATAATTATTTTCCCAGAACAGAGTTTATTCTACCACAGATGAGGCGGATAGCAAAATTAATAAATCCAAAAAAAAATGCCGTAGGTATTGACAAGAAGGGGTAGTCGTGTTATAAAATGGTAAAAAGTGGTAGGTAGTGGGAAACTATATTGGTAGTAGCCAGGGGATAAAAGATGTTCTTCGGCGAGTTCGACTATAAGATTGACGAGAAGGGGCGGGTCCCGGTCCCTCCGCGATTCCGGCGCGAATTAAAAGACGGGGTGGTTCTGGCCCCCGGAGCCGAGAAATGCATCAACGCCTACACCCTGCCGGAATGGAAGAAACTGGCCGGGGCGATTACCGGTGGGTCGTTAACTCCGAACAAGATTAGGAGGTTGAATCGGGCCATTTTCGCCACTGCCTTCAGTATCAGTATAGACGGGCAGGGCAGAATCGCCCTACCGGTACCGCTCAGGGAGCATGCTGGGATTGAGGATGAAGTAGTTATCGCGGGAGCGAATACTTATCTGGAAATATGGAACAAAGAGCTTTGGGAAGAAGAGAAGGCGATTAGTCAGGAGCAGGCCTGGCAGATAATTGAGAGTTTAGAGAGGCGTTGATGAGTTCGAGTTCACCAGTTCCCGAACACGTCCCGGTTTTACTCAAAGAAACACTGGAAGCCCTGGCTGTCCAACCGGGGGGTCGTTATATAGACTGCACCCTGGGTGGTGGCGGGCACTCCCGGGCGATATTAGAGCACAGTTCACCTGGTGGACAATTATTAGGGATAGACGCTGATCCGGCGGCAATCAAAACGGCCCAAAAAAACCTGGAAAATTACCATAAATCGGTGCTCTTGGTTAATGATAATTTTGTCAATTTGCAGGCGATTTGTATCAAGTATGACTTCTTTCCAGTGCATGGTATCCTGTTTGACCTTGGGTTTTCTTCCCTCCAGCTTGCCAACGGTCGTGGCTTCAGCTTCCAGTACGATGCACCATTGGACATGCGTTTCAGTCCCGCCCAAGAAATTACAGCCGCAGACGTCGTCAACATACTTTCCGAGGCTGAGTTGGCACGCTACATAAGAACCTATGGGGAAGAGGGTTACAGTCATCTTATAGCCCGGAACATTGTAAAGGAACGTCCGATCAATTCTACGCTCCATCTGGCACGTACTATCGAGCGAGCCATTGGCGGCAGGCGAGGTAAAATTCATCCTGCTACCAAGACGTTTCAGGCACTGCGCATTGCGGTCAACCGGGAATTGGAAAACCTTGAGGCTGTCTTACGCCAGGCGATACAGCTTCTTGGTTTTGAAGGACGTTTAGTCGTTATTACTTATCACTCTCTTGAGGACCGTATCGTGAAACAATTTATGCGGCGGGAATCCAGGGACTGCATTTGTCCTCCGGGCACGCCGGCCTGTCTTTGTGGCCATAAAGCGCGCCTCAAATTGATAAATAAAAAAGTTATTATGCCTTCGGCTACGGAAATTCAGGAAAATCCGCGGAGCCGTAGCGCCAAACTGAGGACGGTCGAACTGATTACGCAGGATGATGATCACGGACGTTCCGACATGGAAAACATACTGGGTGAAGCCGACTGTGGGACGTGGCGCAATCCAGCCGTTTTAAAAAAATTGGAGATGATTTTCAGCATGTCGTAGGCCGACCGAAATCATTAGGGTTTACGTCTGGCTTCAAACGGAAAACGACATGTGGGTTGGAGTTTTAGTTTAATGAGGAAGTGTACCGGGTCTGCAGAAAATAACGGGGCGCTGAAGATGGGCTCAATGGTAGATGAATTGCGATTAAACATAATAGCGCATGTGATTACCCAGCACGGTTACCCCAAAGGTGATGACGTGCGCCATATTCTGGCCGAGACCAAGGTTGGTTTCCGGCGAAAACCAGAGTCAATGCGAAAACTGACCGGTGTCTTTTCCGGGCTCTAATATAGCCCGTAATTCGTGGTTATGAAAAAAGGAGATTCTGGAGATGTAATAGTTAACAGAACTTAAAAGATTGGAATCTGATATAAGGAGGATTATATGAAAAATCGTACAATAGCTTCAATTGATGTTGGTACTACCAAAGTCTGCACCACGATTGCTGATATTAGTGAAAACGGGACCCTGCAGGTGGTCGGCGTCGGTATTACGCCGTCGGTCGGACTACACAAAGGTCTGGTGGTAAACATCAATGAAGCCAGAGAGTCAATTCGTGAGTCAATAAGAAAAGCGGAGCAGGCGAGCAATTATAAACTGGAATCGGCCTATATTGGTGTTACCGGGCGGCACGTCACTTCATTGAATAACCGTGGCGTGGTTGCCATCACTCGCAACGACCGCGTCGTGCGCCCTGATGACCTGAAACGTGTTTTGGCCTCCGCCCAAAGCGTTAAAATTTCCAATGATAGAAGGCTACTTCACGTGATTCCCCGGTCTTATGCCGTTGACGGCCAGACTGGAGTGAAGAACCCGGTCGGCATGCATGGCTTTAGACTGGACGTGGAGACACATGTCATTACCGCGGCGGTGACCTCTATTCAAAACTTGGTCAAATGTGTTCGCAGTATTGGTATTGACGTGGAAGACCTGGTCCTGGAACCGCTGGCTAGCAGCGAGGCAGTATTGACCGAAGACGAGAAGCAGGTAGGCGTGATATTAGCCGATATCGGTGGCGGGACGACAGATGTGGCCGTATTTAAAGAAGGCAGTATCTGGCATACGTCGATTCTACCGGTGGCCGGCTACCAGCTTACCCGGGACGTTTCCATCGGCTTGGGGCTGCCTTTCGATGTCGCTGAAGAAATGAAGAAAAGGTACGGCAGTGTGATGCCCGTTTATGAGACTAAAACGGATAGTAATGCCGCCATATCACAAGACGGCCACGGCGTTTCCTACCGGGACCTGTGTGATATTATCCGGGCGCGCGTCGAAGAAATCATGAAGCTCATTCTGTTGGAACTGCCCAATTCCGAATACGAAACACTGGTGCCCGCCGGCCTGGTATTTACCGGCGGAAGTTCCAATATCTCCGGTTTAGCGGCCCTGGGCCGCGATATTTTGCAACTCCCGGTCAGAGTCGGTACCCCAGCCAGAATGTCCGGTATCACCGATGCGCTCTGTGATCCGGCTTATGCCACCAGCGTTGGCCTGTTGCTATGGGGAGCCAAACATGAGGGTGGACAGAGCTGGCAGCCGTGGGGGCTTAGTTCGACTTTACGTCGCCTGGCTTTTCGGATAAAGAAAATATTCCGCTAAAAAAATACAATAATATTCTGTGAGCAGTATAAAAAAGGAGGAGGAGATGGCAAAGACAAGTTTTGTTGCTAATCCAGCTAAAATTAAGGTAATCGGCCTGGGTGGTGGCGGCAGTAATGCCATTACCCGTATGGTACGGGAAGATATCCAGGGCGTGGAATTCATCGCCATGAATACTGATGCCCAGGCTTTGGCTGTCACCGAGGCCCCGACTCGTATCCAACTGGGAGAGAAACTTACCAGGGGACTGGGTGTGGGCGGAGACCATAACCTCGGCCAAAGGGCGGCTGAAGAAAGTCGGGATGAACTCGTGGAAGTTGTTGCCGGGGCAGATATGGTATTCATCACCGGCGGCATGGGCGGTGGTACTGGTACTGGAGCGGCCTCCGTGGTTGCCGAAATTGCCAAACAAAGTGGAGCCCTCACCATTGCCGTGGTCACGAAACCGTTTTCCTTTGAAGGTGCTCATCGTACTCAGGTAGCCAATGAGGGAATCACACGCCTGCTGGGTAAAGTTGATACTCTTATTATCATCCCTAATGACCGATTGCTCGGCCTTTGTGACCAGAAGACAGGGGTGGATAGCGCCTTCAAACTGGCGGATGATGTGCTGAGACACGGCGTTCAGGCGATTGCCGAAGTTATCGTTACCCCAGGACTGATTAACCTGGACTTCGCGGACGTTAAGTCAATCATGAAAGATGCCGGTCCAGCCTGGATGTCCATCGGCAGAGGTTCCGGGCAAAACCGAGCGATTGATGCCGCCAAACAGGCACTGGCCAGCCCGTTGCTGGACGTTTCGATTAACGGGTCAAAAGCCATCCTTTTCAACGTCGTCGGTGGCAGCACTCTCACTTTGTTCGAGGTAAACGAAGCGGCGGATATAATCAAAGAGGCCGTTGATCCAGAGGCTAACATCATTTTTGGCGTTGCTCATGATCCGGAGATGAACAATGATGTCAGGATAACTTTAATTGCTACTGGTTTCATCGCCAAACTGGGACTGGCCGGTTCTCCCCAGGAAGATGAATTGACCCAAATGCTGAAAAATATGAAGAGTGAAGAGGAACTGGATATCCCTTCATTCCTGCGTCGGCCGGTCTTCAACCACCGCCGGCAGTCAAGCATACCAACTGGTAACCCAGTGCAACAGCCATCCTTGATGGTTGATCGCAGATAGCTGCGATTAGTGAAAGGATTGTTTCTTTATGCCTTGCATCCGGAGGAAGAGGGGATAGGTTACGGGATGCAGGATAAGACAATAAAGGGTACCGTGTGCTGTGAGGGATACTTGTATGGGCGGTAATGCCGTCTTGAACGGGCAAAACGGGAAGAGACGAAATGGCGGTGGGCTGAAATATGGGTATTGCCCCTGCTGTGGCAGAAAAGGACTTTACAAGGTCCCGCGCAGTTATGAAAGGTGCCGGTGCTGTGGGCTGCATCGGATAATCTTGCCCGGGCAAGATTTCTGAGCAGTAGAATAACCCGAAAATCGCTTCTTAATCGGATGTATCCAGCCAGTCCGATAGGGGGTGGCGGCGGGTGTGGTTGACAATTCTACCGACAGTAGTTATCCTGATATTGTTGGTCTGGTTCGTTAATAATGCGTGTTATTGCCGGTAAAGCGAAAGGACATCAAATAAAAGTACCTAAAGGTACGCCCACCCGTCCGGCTACAGATTTAGTGCGGGGAGCCATATTTTCAATATTGGAAAATATGACCGATGATTGGGCACAGGTACTCGATTTATTTTCCGGTAGTGGGGCTTTGGGCATTGAAGCCTTGAGTCGTGGTGCCGACCGGGTTGATTTTGTTGAACGCGAAGCACGTTGTTGTGCTATAATAAAACAGAACTTAGAAAAGACGAAATTTATTGAGCAGGCTCATGTTTATTGCTGTAGCGTTACAAAAGCAATTTCTTTCCTTGATAAGGAGTATAACATTATCCTGATGGACCCACCCTATTCCGATTCATCTATTGGCAATATCGTAACACAACTGGCAACCTCAAAGCTGGTCGGAGTAAATTCGATAGTCGTCGTGACTCACTCGCCTCACCTATCTTTAAGTACCACTTATCCCCCGCTTGGTCTCTTAAAAGAATATCACCACGGGGATAGTTATGTGGCCATTTACACCAAAGGAGATTGACCATGACGATAGCTATTTACCCGGGCAGTTTTGACCCGATCACAAATGGACATCTGGATATTGTCACCCGTGCAGCAAAGTTGTTTGATAAGGTGTTGATAGGAATATACGAAAAACCAAATAAACAGCTGTTTTTCAGCACCGAAGAAAGAGTGGAGCTGGCAAGAAAAGCCGTGAATGGTCTCCGGAATGTTGAAGTACAATCTTTCCGGGGACTGGTAGTGGATTATGCCAAACAGATAGAAGCACCGGTGATGATACGCGGGCTCAGAATGAGTGCCGACTTTGAAAAAGAATTCGAAATGGCAATGATGAATCGCAAATTATCCCAAGAATTGGATATGCTTTGCCTGATGGCAAGTCAAGATTACCAGTTTCTCAGTTCCAGCCTGCTCAAAGAAGTAGCTCGTCTGGATGGTGACATTAAGGACCTTGTTCCTGATCACGTGGCGGAGGCTTTAAGAAGGAAGGTTCGGGAAAAAATGTAGGTAGTGGCGCGTAATATTTAGGATATTCAAGGAAAAAATAACCTCGTTATTCAGGAGGAAAATAGATGGCTTATAAGATTACAGAAGAGTGTATTAGCTGCGGTGCCTGTGAACCAGAATGTCCCAACGCGGCTATCACCGAAGGGGAGACCATCTACGTCATAGACCCGGAGAAATGTACCGAGTGTGTTGGTTCTTTTGAATCTTCACGTTGCGCCGAAGTTTGTCCGGTTGATTCCTGCCTGCCGGATTCGGAATGCGAAGAAAACAACGAACAGTTGCTGGAAAAATGGCACCGGCTGCATCCCGGTGAAACCCCCTCGCTCACCTAGCACCAATTCAGGCCGGGATCAAAAAACAATAGCTAGACCATAGCGGGCAGTGTGTCTTTGCTCCGTGGCGGGGCATTATCTGAGGGTGGTGTCCGAATAATTACCGGAGGAAAGAGCGAATGGCGCCGAATTCTTCCGGCAGCAAAGCCAGTGCCAGGGGCAACCGGTCCAGGAGCAGAAGAGCCATCTCCGATTCGGAAATGGGCGTCGATATGCCGAGGAATTTCACCCAGATAGACAGCAGCGCACCACAAAAGAAAGCCCCGAAGATAAGACCAGCGATAGCGCCGCCGAGGCGGTTGACCCAGCCCAGCATAACTAGGGAGGCTATCCATTTCAAGACCGAAGCCAGCACTCCGGCGACGACCATTACCACGCCCAGGATAATGATAAAAGCGACGATACGGGCAATATTATCCTGAGGGATAAAAGTCAGCTGCTCCGCGAACGAGACATAAAGGCGACCGGCTAAAAATATTCCGATAATAACACCGGCCAGGGTAAAAGTGGCTTTGATAAGACCGGTACGCAGGCCACTGAACGTAGCCAAACCGATAATAACCAGTATTGATACATCTAACCAGTTCATGCTTAACTTACCTCCCGTCCCTGTAGTTTAGAAGTTGGGTCGTTTTTGCCCTTGATTATACCATGTCGCTATTCGTAGTGCAGGGCGTCAATCGGATTCAACCTGGCCGCCCTCATCGCCGGGTAGATGCCCGAGACCAGTCCGATAAGGATCGAAACCGAGGCGGCCAGAATCACGATATCGAGCGACACAGTGGCCGCCAATTTAAAACCACCGATATCCAACAGGGAGATTCCGTATGTCACTAACCAACCCCCGGTTATTCCAATACCGCCACCAACAAAGCTCAGCGTAGCCGCCTCAAGCAGGAACTGGAGCAGGATGTCCCGCCGCTTGGCCCCGACTGCTTTGCGGATGCCTATCTCACGGGTGCGTTCGGTCACCGAGACCAGCATGATGTTCATAATGCCGATACTGCCTACTAAAAGCGAAATACTGGCGATTGCTCCCAGGAATATGGAAAATACCCCGGTAACTTGCCCGACCATTTCCAGTACCTGCTCCGAACTGACAACGGCAAAGTCATTCTTATCATCGCCCGTCAAGCGATGACGTCTTCTCAGGATATCTTCAATCTCATTCGTTACATCATCGGTAAACTCAATGCTGGTCATCTGAACACTGATTGAAGCGACGGCATCTTCGCCGGCGGCGGTCTGCTGCGGATATAGCCTGGCCTGGTAGGTAGTGATCGGCACAATGACTACATCGTCAAAACTAACCCCGAACATGGCTCCCCCTTTGGCTTCAAGGACGCCGATGACGGTGAAACGTTGTTTCTTCATCTTGATACTTTGCCCGATCGGATCATTCGAATCAAACAGGGCATCGGCAACGCCACTACCCAGCACCACTACCATATCCCGGCCGGCGACGTTCCGGTCGGTAATGAACTGCCCTGCCGCGATAGAGTAGTTCATTACCCGTAAGTACTCGGGAGTGGAACCGTGCAGGAGTCCTCCTTTACTTTCACCGTCAGCGGTTGTCGTGATAAAATTTTCGTTTACCGGGATAATGGCGTCCACTGAACGTAGCCGTTCCAGGGCCTTGGCGTCGGCCATGGTCAGGGTTGGCGGAGCATAGCCCGGCGACATGGCAAAAAATTCTCCCTCAACTTCCGGCGAGCGGGGGATAATCGAAAGCAAATTGGTGCCCAGCTCTTCGTAAGCGGCCGTAATACTGGCTTCAGCGCCGCGACCGACTGACATCAGGGTAATCACCGCCCCGACACCGATAATCATCCCCAGCATGGTTAAAGACGAGCGCAGCTTGTTGACGAATATCGAACGAATGGCAATCGCGAGCGATTCTATTAACTTCATGCTAGTACCTCGGGCCGCCGGGAACGGCCGTAAAATGCCTAGTTGGTCTTCTCATCACTGATTATCTTTCCGTCCATTAACCGAATGATACGCTGGGCTTTAGCGGCTACATCCGGTTCGTGGGTGACCATGACCACCGTGATACCGTCACGATTAAGCTGGCTAAAAATGCCGATAATCTCAACGGTAGCGGCACTATCCAGGTTACCGGTTGGCTCGTCGGCCAGGATGAGCGAAGGGTTATTCACCAGTGCCCGGGCGATGGCCACTCGCTGCTGCTCGCCGCCGGATAGTTCGGTCGGCTTGTGTTTGGCGCGCGCCGTTAAACCCACCCGTTCTAATGCCTCCATGGTGCGCTGGTGCTTCTGTCTTCCGCCGCCATAGACAAGAGGAAGTTCAACGTTGGCAGCCGCGCTGGTGCGCGGCAGTAAATTAAACGTCTGGAAGACAAATCCGATTTTTTTGTTCCTAAGCTCGGCAAGTTTGTTATCATTCAACTGGCTGACATCAACGCCTTCAAGCCGGTAGCTGCCCACGGTGGGCTGGTCCAGGAAACCGATGATATTCATCAGGGTAGATTTGCCGGAGCCTGAAGCGCCGATAAGCGCCACCATTTCCCCGCTCTGGATGTTGAGGGTGATGCCGCGCAGGGCGGGAACTTCCACTTTTCCCATGCGGTAAATCTTGGTTATGTTGTCGAGCTCTATCATCTCAATTCCTCGGTAATCTCTATTCCGGTCAGGCGGCTGTCGTTGGGCGCTTAACGCCGCAGGATTATTTCACGATGCGTGTTTCGATGACCATTTCTCCTTCGGTGAGGCCGCTGAGTATTTCAGTATCGAAACCGTCACTGACACCGATAGTGACCGAACGTTCCTGCGACTCTTCATCTATCACGACATGGACAATGGTGTTCCCGGCTTCGTCTTCGTCCAGGGCGCGGTTCGGTATCAGTAAAACGCTGCTCCGCTGGTCGAGTATAATATCGACGGAGGCACTCATTCCAATTCTTATCCCGGAATCTTCAGGGACATTCAGGGTTATTTCGATGTCATAGAGCACGACTCCACCCACTTCCTTCGGTACCGGGAAAATAGCACTGACCACGCCGGCGAACTCTGTGGCGGACAACGCATCCAGGCTGATTATTACGTCTTGGCCTATCTTTACCGCCGGGACATCGATTTCGTCCAGTTCGATAATAAGTTCCATACTGCCGGGGTCCATAATATTGGCTATCGTCAGCGCTGGAGTAACGGTATCACCGACTTCGGCGCCCACCGCTGTAATGACGCCGGCAAACGGGGCGGAGATGGTTGCCTTGGCGAGGTTCTTCTGAGCTTGGGTAAGAGATTGCCGTGCTAGGGCTACGGATTGGTTAGCCAGTTCTAGAGACTGCTTGGCTTGTTCTACTGAGTCCTGTGCTGCTTTAATCTGCAGTTCCCGCAGCGCGATGTCTTCGGCCAGTTCAGTAACATTTTTCTGCGCCTGATCTTCGGCCATCTGCGCCGCTTCTAATTGCAGCTTGGCGATAGCTACTTCCTCGGTGTCATAGGCATTTGTTTTAGCATCTAATATTGCCTCGGCGGCGGTTAATCTAGCTTGGGCATAGGTTATCGTTAACTGAGGTAATTCCGAGTCTAAAGCGTACTCTAAGAACGCTTCGGCATTATCTACATCTAACTGGGCTGTCTCAATGTCTGGCCAGGTATAGATGTCCTGGGTTTCGCCGACATGGTGGTCAGCGCTCCTCGTCGTTATCCGGGCATTAAATAAGACCAGTTCCAGGGCATCTGCCGTATCAAGGGTGTTTTCTAGGTTATATTCGGTGGTTTGTTGAGCCAGTTGCGCTTGAACCAGGGCTACCTCGGCGCCGGTCAGGGCTACTTGTTTCTGGGTCAGTGCTACTTCTGCCTGCGTTTCGGCCAGTTCCAGAGCGTCGGTTTCAAGCTCGGCGACCAATTCACCCCGGACAACGATGTCGCCCTTTTCAACGTTGATGACGGCTAAACGGCCACTGGTGCCGAAGGTTATTTTGGCTTCTTCGGAGGCTTCAATATTACCACTGCCGCTGACGTCTATATTCAAATCACTTCTTATCACCGTCACCTGTCTCTGGACTTCTTCCCCTTCACCCAGTGGATTACAGGCAGTAACGCCGGTTAAAATGAAAACTAATAAGCCAAGCCCGATAATTCGCCATTTATTCATTGTAATGCCTCCGCAATGTAAAAAATCATTTAAATACTTGTTCCGGATTGCTCACTCGTTTTCTCGCGCTGTTGCGCCCACCGCTCGAGTAAGGTAGGGAATTCCCGTTCCAGAAAGTTATACACGTTGCACATTTCTTCCAACCACTGGCGTGTCCGAGGTGGCTTATCAGCAAGCAGTTCCAAAGCCCGCTCGGCCAGTTTGCGAACCATTTTTATCTCATCTTCCAAGCCACGTCTGATCATGTTATGCCAGGCATCGGCCCGAATGCGGAAATAGTCCTGCCGGACACCGGGCAGGCTCATCCGCTCAATGAGGTTAATCTGAATGAGGAGACGGGTCATGGAACTGATAGAGCCTTTACTGGCCTCAAGTCCGTTGACCAGTTGCTCCGAGGACTGATGCGGCGAGTCGGAAATAAGCAACCACCCCA
>CBDUSH010000019.1:0-18930 GCA_965369965.1 uncultured bacterium
GGCATATTACCGGCCCGACTTGCCCGGACAGGCTGGAATAAGTTAAAATTAACTAAGAAGAATATTTTCGAGGTGATATATCAGTGCCCATCTACGAATATGAATGTGGAGTCTGCCAGTGTCGTTTTGAAAAAAGACAGGGCTTCGAAGAAAAAATTGAAGTCACCTGTCCCGAATGCGATGGTGAAGCGCGTAAAATATTTCACCCGGCTCACATAATTTTTAAAGGGAGCGGTTTCTACGTTACCGACAGTCGTAAGAGCGCCGGCTCGGCATCGCCCAAGAGCGCACCCAGTACTCCCAGCGCGCCCACCACCCCCAGTACTTCTAGTACTCCCAGTACTCCCAGTACTCCCGGTACTCCCAACACCCCCAGCACTCCCAGCACACCCAGTACACCCGGCACATCTAGTACCCCCGGCACCCCGAAGGACAAGGGAACCGGGAAATAACCCCATGAAAGCGCTGCTGCAGCGGGTCACCGGCGCCTCAGTCAGCATTGAAGGCGAAGAGATAGGCAGCATTGACCGCGGGCTGGTCGTGTTTTTAGGGGTTGCCGCCGGAGATACCGAAAAAGACGCGCAGTACCTGTCACAGAAAATTGCCGGCCTGCGCATTTTTGCGGATAAAGAAGGTAAATTCAACCTTTCGGCGCTTGATGTCCGGAGTGAGCTTTTGCTGGTCAGCCAGTTTACGCTGATGGCGGACACCCGGAAAGGACGTCGACCCAGCTTCACCGATGCCGCGCCTCCGGAGTCGGCGGATAAACTGTTCAGCTATTTCGTAACCCAGGTTCAGGCTACCGGTCTGAAGGTCGCCACCGGACGTTTCCAGGCGTATATGCAGGTCAGCATTCAGAACGACGGTCCGGTGACCATCATGCTGGACAGCCGTGAAAATCCTGACAACAGTGGCATTGGAAATTAATCGTAACTGCGAATACTTGCAGACTTCACCGGGTTCGGTTATACTTTTTATGGTACGTAATGAGACGGTAGCGATATGAAAGAATCCATTGACCTGACCGGAAAACTGATGGCACAAGGGTATCGCCTGACCCCGCAGCGGATGATGGTTCTGTCGGCCATCCAGAAAAGCGATAACCACATCAGCGCCGAAGAAATCTACGCCCAGGTAGTGGCCGGCTACCCCTATGTCAACATCTCTACCGTCTACCGAACTCTGGAACTGCTCAAACGCCTCGACCTGGTAACGGAGACGGACCTCGGAGGCGGCAGAGTCAGGTACCACCCGGCGGACAAAGGGCACCATCATCACCTCGTCTGCCAGGAATGCGGCCGGATAATCAATCTCGGTGAATCGGCGCTGGCTTCTCTGGGGGACAGCTTACGCCGCGAGTATGGTTTCCGGGCGGACCTGAAACATCTGGCGATATTTGGGCGCTGCGCCGATTGTCACGACTAGTTTTTTTTGCCCTATCGTGCGAATAATTGCAGATGCGTTGAATTGTGAACAAGAGACGACGGAGGAAAATATGCCGGAAGCGACTTTATTGAGTGCCGTTTTCCTGGGATTTTTACTGGGCATCAAGCACGCTTTGGACGCGGACCACATCGTGGCGGTGACCACCATCGTCAGCCGCAGCCGGAGCCTTCTCCGATCGGTACTGGTGGGTTTAACCTGGGGCGCCGGTCATACTATAGCCCTTTTAGTAGTCGGTTTCGGCGTCCTGGTCTTGAAATTGACCATCCCCGATAAACTGGCCCTTTCCATGGAATTCGTGGTCGGTATCGCCCTCATTCTGATCGGGGTTCCTCTGGTCAGGCGGCTGGTGCGGGACAGGGTTCACCTGCACTGGCATCAGCACGAAGGCACCGGACATCTCCATAGCCACTCCCACGGTGACACGCCGCAGCATGACCATCCCCACCTGAAAAGGCCATTGCTGATAGGGATGGTCCACGGTCTGGCCGGCAGTGGCGCGCTTACTTTACTCATTTTCAGCTCCCTGTCCTCGGTGCCCCAGGGGATGATATTCCTGCTTCTCTTTGGCATCGGCTCCATCTTGGGTATGCTTCTTTTCAGCGGTATTATCGGCCTTCCCTTCAAGTTTACCGCTGGCGTGTCCGCCCGGCTCAACCTCTGGATACAGGGAATCGCCGGCGCTGCCAGTGTCATCTTTGGCATTTTCATCATGTGGCAGGTTGGGTTTGTGCAGGGTCTCTTTTTTGCTGCTTGACGGCGTTAATAAACCCCATATCTGGCAAAGTTGCCTAAGCTATAAAGCTTGCTGAATGAAATAACTGGTCGAAAGAAAAATAGGGCGGCGGTTATCCTGCGAAGCGTATTGGACAGCAATCAAATTTACTCCGGAGACTTAGCAAAACCGGCTCAAAATATTTGAAATTCCAGTTCCAGACTGATGTTTAACGCTCGTGGAGAATGAGTCAGCGCGCCGACTGATATTCGGTTGACCCCGGTGGCGGCGGCGTCGTGGACACTGGCCAGCGTAATCCCCCCGGAGGCTTCGGTTATCACCCGGTCGGGCAGGGCATTTAAAACCCGGCGCATTTCCTCCGGGGTCATGTTGTCCAGTAAAATTATATCGGCGCCGGCGGCGGCCACCTCGGTCGCTTCTTCGGCGCTGGTAACTTCTATCTCGATTAACATCCCCGGCGGGGCGTTCTTTTTCGCCTTGAGTACAATTTCTTTCAGGCTCATGCCCATGGCGCGTAGCGCCGCCAGGTGGTTGTCTTTCACCAGAATGCCATCCCCCAGGTGCAGGCGGTGATTCTTCCCGCCGCCCTTGAGAACGGCATATTTCTCCAGGAACCTGAGTCCGGGGGTAGTCTTGCGGGTATCGGTGATATCAACGGTAAAGTCGCCGGTTTTAGCCACGTACTCCGCCGTTTGCGTTGCGATGCCACTGAGCCTCTGCAAAAAATTGACGGCGACACGTTCGGCTTTTAGGATACCGGCCACTCCTCCGGCAACCGTGGCCACCACGTCTCCGGGCTGAACCCTGGTGCCGTCTTTGATTAACGTCTCCATTTCCAGAGACGGGTCAACTCTCCGGAATACTTGACCGGCTATCTCGATACCGGCCAGGACGCCCGACTCCTTAATCAGCACCGACGCTTTACCTTTCAGATCGGATGGAATCAACGCCTCGGTGGTTACGTCACCGTGACCCAGGTCTTCTTCCAGAGCCAGGTCGATGATGTTAGCTACCTGCTCTTCAAACAACTGGTGTTTATTCACCGGCTAACTCCTCTCCGGCGGGTGGCGCCGTAAAAACAATGTGCCGCTGCCACCGCGGGGAACTCAAGGGATAATCAGTCCGGAAATGGGCCCCGCGGCTCTCTTCCCGGAGCAAAGCCGCCTCGGCCATCAGCCGCCCGGTCAGCACCAGGTTGTTCAGTTCATAGGAAGGCCGGTCGGTGGGCAGGGGCAGTGATTTTTGCCAGCTGTACAGAGTATCTGCCGCCTGGGTCAGGCTTTCCCGGGAGCGAATAATGCCTACTTTGTCCCAGAGAAGTTGCTGCAGGGCGGCCAGGCAGGGTTTGGCTGACAACGGCGGTTTCGGCCTGGAGTCGGCTAACTGCTGAGGGGACTTATCCTGGCTGATACCGGCGGTTCTTTTATTATTTCCCTGGCGGGTCTTTTCGATGATGCGCTTGCTGAAAACGACCACTTCCAGCAGCGAATTTGACGCCAGTCGATTAGCCCCGTGTACCCCGGTGCAGGCGGTTTCACCGGTGGCGAAGAGGCCGGTAATACTGGTCTCTCCCCAGAGGTTAACCTTGACGCCGCCCATCATGTAATGGGCGGCTGGTGCTACCGGTATCAGTTCTCGGGTAATATCCAGACCGTGGGACAGGCAGAACTGGTAAATACGTGGAAAGCGGGTGGTAATAAGCTGCGGCGGCAGGTGTGTAACGTCGATGAAAACTTTATCGGCGCCTGTTTTTGCCATGTCGCTGAGTATGCCGCGGGTCACCACGTCGCGCGGTGCCATCTCTCCCTGCGGCGAGTAGTCGGTCATAAAACGCCGGCCGTCAAGGTTGCACAATTGGCCGCCCTCCCCCCTGACCGCCTCGGAGATGAGAAAGAGGGGTGTGTCGGCCAGGTGCAGGGTAGTGGGGTGGAACTGGAAAAACTCCATGTCGGTGATTTCGGCGCCTGCTTCATGGGCCAGAGCGACACCGTCACCGGTGGCAATATCCGAGTTGGTGTTGAACTTAAAGAGTTGACCGCCGCCGCCGGTGGCCAGCACCAGGCAGCCGCACTCGAATTCCACCATGCCATCGGTCCGGCAGTCCAGGGCTTTAACGCCCCTGACCGTACCGTCACGCACCAGGATTAGGGAAGCCAGGCAATCTTCGATTACTTTTATATCGGAGGCGCGGACCAGTCGGCTCAAGGTGACTTCGATGTGCTCACCGGTAGCATCGCCGCCGGCGTGGAGAATGCGGGGTGCGCTGTGGGCTGCCTCCAGGGCGAGAGCCACCTCTCCGTTAAGCGTATCGAAAGGAATCCCCATCTGCACCAGTTCGGCGATTCGTGCCGGAGCTTCCTCGGTCAGGATTCGCACCGCCTCTTCGTCGCACAGGCCGTCGCCGGCGGTCAGGGTGTCCCGGAAATGGAGCCCGGGAGAATCTTCCCGGCCGATGGCAGCCGCAATCCCCCCCTGGGCGTATTTGGTGTTGCAGTCGTCGATACTGCCTTTGGTAATCACCAGCACGCTGCCATGTTCCCTGGCTAGCAGCGCGGTATATAGCCCGGCAATGCCGCTGCCCACGATAATGTAATCATAGTAGCTCATCTGTCCACCCTGTCATGACCCTCGGGACGGCTTGAAGAGGCAGTTCCCTTTTGGAAAAACCACCTTCTCCCTCCCCGCCTGAGAGTTAGAGGTAAAAATGGTGAGGTCGTTGAATAAACCTTACTTTTGTTCTCGCCGGCCGGTGACACTGGTGCGAGCTACCCGAAGGGTTGCCCCTGATTCTATCTTGATGACGATGCTTTCGTCACTGAGGCTTTCCACCACCCCGTAGATACCGCCGGCGGTGAGTACTTTATCGCCTTTTTGCAGCTCCACCATCAGTTCGTTGTGCTCTTTCTGTCGCCGCCGCTGCGGCCGGATCATCATAAAATAGAAGACGCCAAAAATCAGGCCGATGAAAATGAGGATTGACCAGTCAAAACCTTCGGCCTCTCCCTGCGGCGGAACACAGCCTCCCAGCATGGCTATCATCGACAAGAGCAGCCCGCTGACCAGTAGCAATTTTAATATCCCGTTTCGTTTCATTTCCCCTCCTTGAATCGGTTAAATTATCTTTCCCTGGAGCGACCAGGGACTGGTTTTTTCAATCCGGATATTTAGTATTTGACCTTGGCAATCGTTGTTATTCTGGAAGAAGACCAGCCGGTCGGAGCGGGTGCGCCCCTGCCATTTATCTTTTGCCTTCCCCTCCACCAGCACTTCAACGGTTTCACCCAGCAGCCGGGCATTATTGTCGGTGGCGATTTTCTCCTGGAGCTGTTCGATGGTGGACAACCGTTCTTTTTTCACCTCCGGCGGGACATTGTCCTTAAGCTCCCGGGCGGCGCTGGTGCCTTCCCTCGGTGAATAGGCGGCGACATGAACGGTATGAAACTTCAGTTCGGTCAGTAAATCGACTGTTTCCTGGAACTGTCCGGCGCTTTCCGATGGGAAACCGACGATTATATCCGTGCTCAAGGCTATCTCCGGAAGGCGGTCACGCAGGCGGGTCACCAGCCGGCGGTATTGTTCTATGGTATAACCTCGCCCCATCGCGGTTAAAATGTCGTTGCTGCCCGCCTGGACGGGGAGGTTGAGTTGCTCGCAGACTTTGTCCAGGGAAGCTATCGCTTCGATGAGCTTGTCACTCATGTCCTTGGGGTGGTTGGTCAGAAAACGTATCCGCGCCAGTCCGGTTATCCGGTTAAGTTCGGCTAACAGATCGGCCAGGTCGGGTTTGTCCGGCAGGTCATGCCCGTAGGAGTCCACGTTCTGACCCAGCAAGGTGACCTCCTTGACGCCGCGCTTGACCAGTTCTCTGACTTCACAGCTTATCTCGGAAACAGGCCGGCTCTTCTCCCGTCCGCGCCGGTAGGGGACGATACAGTAAGTGCAAAAATTGTCGCAGCCCTGGATAACGGGAACAAAGGCGCTGGGCGACGGGTGCCGGGGCAGCGCCGGTAACACTTCCTGCTTCTCCAGCCACGGCGGGTCGCCGCCGGCTTTGAAAAAATAGTCGACATGGGGAAAATCCTTTTTGAGCCGGGTAACTTCGGAGTTGACCATGCAGCCGGTCAGCGCCAGGGTGGCGTCATTCTGTGCCTTTAACGCTTTCAGCGACATCAGTTTATTCAGCACGCGGTTTTCGGCGCTCTGGCGTACCACGCAGCTGTTGAGGACGATGATATCGGCTTCCTCGACCGTATCCGCCGCCCGGTATCCTTTTTCTTCCAGGCAGCTGCCCAATCGTTCGGATTCCGCCTTGTTCATCTGGCAGCCTATAGTCCAGATATGATATTGAGGCATAATAACTTTTCCAATAGTGATAATAATAAACCCCTTGTCAAGGGGTACGTCAGCTTTATAATCCGGGATGGCGGAGGGGGTGGGATTCGAACCCACGACCCCGATTACTCAGGGTAAGCACTTAGCAGGCGCCCGCACTAGGCCACTATGCGACCCCTCCCATAGTATCCGGCTGTTCAATGTATCCTTACTATATCATAACCGTTTATTTTGCTCAAATCCGGACTAATCATTTTGAGCCTCCGGCGCGGCTGTGTTATCATTTCGGTAGGGAGTCGGCGTGGAAATTAACGTCATCATCGATGAGAGTTTTACTGGTTGCCCGGGATCGGAATGGTTTCAGGCGGTCATCGGGCGGGTACTCTCTGCGCAGAAGACCGGTCCTGACGTTGAACTCGGCCTGGTGATTACCAACCCGGAGCAGATTCGGGAATTAAACCGGCGCTATCGGCGGATTGACCGCCCCACTGACGTGCTCGCTTTTGCGATGGCGGATGGGGAAGAATCGGAAGTTGAACCGACTCGATTCGTGACTCCTCCCGATGACGTACAACATCTCGGTGAAGTTATAATCTCCTATCCCCAGGCGGTCAGACAGGCTCAGGAACAAGCGCATACGGCCGAAATGGAGTTGGCCATTCTGGTGGTTCACGGGGTGCTTCACCTGTTTGGGTACGATCACGCTGACCCGGAACCGGAGCGCCTGATGAAAGCCAGAGAAGCGGAAATCCTGGGTACTCTGGAAGGGATTATTAACTCCGAGCCGCCCCGATAAGCCCTGACAGGTCGTTGACGCCGTGGTTTTTCATGAAGCGCTCGATACCTTTCAGGATATTGAACGGTGCGCGCGGATTGTTGAAACTGGCCGTCCCTATCTGGACGGCGCTGGCTCCCGCCATGATGAACTCTACGGCGTCATCGCCGCAGGTAATACCGCCGCAGCCGATAACCGGTATCGCTACGGCGCTGGCTACCTCGTAGACCATGAACAGGGCGACCGGTTTTATGGCCGGCCCGGACAGGCCCCCTGTCCTGTTGCCGATGACAGGCCGGCGCGTGCGGCTATCGATCGCCATACCTTTCAGTGTATTGATGAGCGAAACGGCGTCGGCGCCGGCTTCGGCCACGGCTAAAGCCACTTTGACGATGTCGCCTGTGTTAGGGGTCAGTTTGACAATCAGGGGGAGCGAAGTTGCCCCTTTTACGGCGGCGGTAACCCGGGCGGCGGTTTTCGGGTCGGCGCCGAACTCGGCGCCACCCTCGCTGACGTTGGGGCAGCTGATATTTACCTCAATGGCGCTGACTCCGGCCACTCCGTCCAGTTCCCGGGCAATTCGGGCATACTCATCAATCGTTTCCCCGGCAATGTTCACGACAACCGGTACCCGCCACCCCGCCCATATCGGCGCCTTTTCCCGGACGAGGGCTTTCACGCCGATATTTTGCAGGCCGATGGAGTTGAGCATCCCGGAAGCCGTCTCGATGAGTCGCGGTTGGGGGTTACCCTCCCTGGGCTGGTAGGTGGTTCCCTTACATACGATTGCCCCCAGTTTCTGAACGTCAAACAGGTGATTGTACTCCGTCCCGTAGCCGAAGGTGCCGGAGGCGGTCATCACCGGATTGGACAGTAGCAGGCCGGATTTGTGCTCGGGGGCTATTTGCACGGAAAGATTCATATTCTGACTGATTATAGGCCAAATATCGCCGACAGGCAACCTCTAATCCTGTGCTCGCGCTAAAATTCTGAAATCGGTCTTACGGCGTCGTAGTTACAAATTTCTTCTTATCTTTCTTGCAAATAATCTGAGTTACATTACGACCGGACACAGCCACATAAGGCAGGCTACCGCCCGGCTCAACCCATTGCCCCGCCATGTAGAAATTCTTAAGTCCGGGCAGGGTTTTGCTCATCTGCATGCTAAGATTCTTTGTTGTCATCAGCCACCCTTCGTGGCTAGCCCGCCAGTTGCCCGTGTAGCGCTCCCAGGTCATGGGCGTGGCCACATCACGCATCTCCACCTGGTCTGCCAGCCCCGGGAATCGCTGTTCGAGCAGGGCAATCACCTGGTCGGCAATTTGCTCTTTCTCCGCCTTGTAGCGCACAGGGTCTTGCTTTAACTTCTTCCAGTAATCATAATCAGAATTTAACAGTACTTTGAGCACTGTCTTGCCCTTTGGGGCCGAGCCGGGATCGTAGTTATAAATATGTACGCCCAATCGCTTCAGTTCCTGCCCGGCAATAATAACCGGCTCATTGAGTGGGTAGTTTATGCCTGAGACCAGATGCGGTATCTCGTCGAACGGACGGGCTACGCCCAGGGCTATCTGGATTAAGGGAGGAAAAACGGGAGAGTTACTATAGTGACCCCGGATTTTATCGTTGATATACTTCCCCTCCAGCATGTCAAATATGGTGGTGCGGCCGTCAGCAGCCGAGATGACGATGTCGCCACGGTGCTCGCTGCCATCAGCCAGTCGAACACCAACGGCGTTATCATTTTCTACCAGTATCCTGGCGACTCGTGACTTGTAGTTTATCTCACCCCCCAGGTCAAGATAACGACGTTCGATAGCCCGGGCAAATTCAAGGGACCCACCTACCGCGTAACCGGCGTATTTTTGGTGGTGCCAGGCAAGCGCCATAAGTAAAACAATCATCGAATAATCAGGGAGCTCAGCGTAGGTGAGCAAAAACTGGCGCAGGAGAGGATTCTTGACGCGTTTGGCTAAATCCAGTGTGGAAATCTTCCCCCATTTACTCATGAACCGCAAGATGGGAAACATCCTGGGCATCATTTTGAGGTAATCAACAGGGGTGTAGAGCTCGCGTGCTTTTTCCACGGGTATTTCAAAACGAGTGCACTTACGCGCCGCTTTGATGGTCTCTTCGATAACTTCCTCATCCTCCGGGGCAAGCTCCTTCAAATGCTGCTCCAGGCGGTCTATGTCAGTGTAAACGCGGAAAACCTTGCCATCCTTCTCTTCAAAGCGGATGTATTCCTCCTGGTTGACAAAACACCGTCCCTGTACGGCGCCCAATTCTTCCCAGATACGGTAGAAGCCAGTTCCCGGATTGGAACCCAGCAACCAGTGCATACAGCCGTCAATGGTGTAGCCCTTGCGTTTCCAGGAAGTGCACAACCCGCCAGGCCTGGCGTTGTCCATCTCGAAGATTTGGGTGCGGTAACCGTTCATCTGGCAGTAACACCCGGCGGAAAGGCCGGCGATTCCAGCTCCAATGATAATTATCGACTTATCCACCTTTTATTTTCCTTGCGCTTGATTAGCCTATTTTCTCCGCAGCCTGTTAATGCCGAAGGAAATGAACAAGGCAACCCCGCTGACCAGGATAATGGTCGCTCCGGAGGCTAAATCAAGCAGGTAGGAGAGCCACAGCCCGCTGAAAGTAAAGATAGTCCCGAAGAGGATTGCCAGCAGCATCATGTGCTTTATCTTGTAAGTAAACTGCCTGGCCATTGCCGCCGGTATGGTCAACAGGGCGATTACCAGGATGATGCCGACCACCCTTATCAGCACCACCACGGTCAACGCAATCAACCCCAGCAGCAGCAGGTATAATCGCTCGGTGGCAATACCGGACAACTTGCTGAATTCCTCGTCGAAAGAAATGAACAAAAACTCTTTGTAAAAAAGGGATACCAGCAGGATTATAATTCCGTCCAGGACTACCATCAGCGTTAAATCGAAAGCGGGCACGGTTAAAATGTTGCCGAAGAGGTAGCTGAAGAGGTCCGGCGCGTAGCCCGGGGAAAGCCCGATGAAGATTATCCCCAGTGCCATTCCCATCGCCCAGAGGATGCCGATGACGGTGTCCTCCGGGAGTCTGGTCCGCCGGCTCACCAGGCCCATGCTCAGGGCGCCCGCCACGGCGAAGAACATGGCGCCCAGTACCGGGTTTATCCCCAGATAATAGCCGAGGCCAATGCCGCCGAACGAACTGTGGGCAATTCCGCCGCTGATGAAAACGACTCTTTTTACCACCACGTAAACGCCGACAATTCCGCAGGCGACCGAAGCCAATAAGCCGGCCAGCAGCGCGTTCTGCATGAATTGAAACTGGAGGACTTCAAACACGTTTAATGATCCCTCAGGACGCGGTGGGGGACCGTGCCGTGGGCAATAATCTGTATCGGGCAATGATAGGTTCTTTCCAGTTCGTCGGCGGAAATCTCTTTGGAACCGTGATAAAAAAGCCGGTGGTTGAGGCAGGCAATGTCTTCCACGTAAATAGAAACCGCGCTCACGTCATGGGAAACCAGCACTATTGCCATCCGCTCTTTCAGGCTGTCGATAAGCTCATAAAATTCCGCCTGCATCGTCGGGTCGATACTGGCCGTCGGCTCGTCCAGGAGCAACAGCTTGGGATCGGTCACCAGGGCGCGGGCGATGAAAACACGCTGCTGCTCGCCGCCGGAAAGCCGGCCTATCTGCCGGTCCTTGTATTCCAGCATTCCCACCGACTCGAGCGTGTCGGTGGCTATTTTTCGGTCTTCTTCAGTGTAACGCCGGAAAACTCCTGACTTACCGTAACGGCCCATCAGCACCACGTCAAAAACGTTAATCGGAAAATCGCGGTCGAACAGATTATACTGCGAGATATAGCCGATGGACTTTCTCCCTTTTTCGGGCGTTTGCCCCATCACCGTAACCTTCCCGTGACTCGGTTTGATTAGTCCGAGGATGACTTTCAGCAGGGTGGTCTTGCCACCTCCGTTAGGGCCTATGATGCCGAGGAAGGCATTGGTTTTGATGGACAGGTTCACCTCTTCCAGTACCGCCAGGCCGTCGTAGTGCACCCAGACGTTATCCAGCTTGACCACTTCTTGTGCCATCTTAAACCACCCCATAGTTTGAGTCGTGTTGGTAACTATAGTTTAGCATAACGGGAGCCGGTTGATAATAAACAAAAGAGGCTGCTTTTTTAAGAACAGCCTCCCGGTTACCGGCTAGAATAAAGTTTATTCCAGCGGAGTCAGGGTCAACAGTTTCTTGGCAATCTTGGGGTACTTGGCGATGAAGAGTAATTCGTCCTCGACGAGCGGTTTTTGTGATTCCACATTGGCGTATCTGGCCAGCTCCAGGATTTCGTTGGCTTCGTCCCGACTGGAAAACTCAACTTCCATTTTTCCCATCAGGTGGCTGAAACCGGATATTCCGCTGTACTGACCGGAGATAATCTCCCGGCCGGTTTCCACAAACTCGGGTTTGCCTCGCCCCAGTTCTTTGTAGCCGTATAACTCGTAGTTTTCCGGGTCTTTTAATACCCCGTCGGCATGTATCCCGGATGAATGCGCGAAGGCGTTAGCCCCCACCCCCGGCTGGTTTATCGGGATAGCCACGTCAAAGGCATATTCGGCAAACTTGGCTATTTTCCAGGCTTTTTTAAGCTTTATTGGGTGTCCCAGCTTGTATTTCTCGCCAAACCCCTTGGATTTGGTCACCGCCAGAACAACTGCCACCAGGTCGGCGTTGCCCGCCCTTTCACCGATGCCGTTGACGGTAGTATTGACGTAGACGTCCTGCCCGCCGTCAATTACCCCTTTGGCGCCGGCCACGGAGTTGGCTACTCCCATCCCCAGATCACCGTGGCAGTGGATTTCAATGGGTAGGCCGATATTTTCCGCCATCGCCCGGGAGGTTTCATAGATGGTGAAAGGATTGTCATAGCCGAGCGTATCGCAATACCTCAGCCGGTCGGCGCCGTGTTCTTTGGCTGCCTTGCCG
The DNA here is from genome assembly GCA_965369965.1 of uncultured bacterium. Lineage (GTDB taxonomy): Bacteria > Chloroflexota > Dehalococcoidia > Dehalococcoidales > RBG-16-60-22 > JACZSH01. The sequence goes on from CBDUSH010000019.1 coordinate 12,278, forward strand.
AATTTTATAAGGAATTCCAGGTCGGTCCGGGAAGCGTCCTCCGCGTTCACCCCTACCGTCTCGGCACCGGCGGCGCGGGCTGCCTCCAGCGCCTCGGTCATATCGTTGATGATATCTTCCCTTTTCTTTCTTCCCTGGAACTTGCCGTCAATCATCTGACTGGACGTCGATATGGAGAGATTCAGGTGCTTGATGTCGGGTACCAGCCTGAAGGCGGTTTCCACGTCGCCGGGGATAGCCCTTATCCATCCTTCCAGGCGGATGGGACTCAGGACACCCATTTCGGCCAACTCCAGGTTGGCCTGGAGGTAGCGTGATTCGTGCCTGGTGGTTGGAAAACCAAACTCGGATTGGAATATCCCCAACTCGTTCAGGTAGATATTTATCAGTGTCTTCTCAATCTTGGACAGGCCGAGCTTGGCGGTCTGGACTCCGTCACGGTTGGTCACGTCAATAAAATATATCTCGGGCATTGGTTTTTCTCCTGTCGGGCTGGCCGGTGAGCGGGTGCGCCGGTAAAAACGTATTATGTTTAATGATAGCATAGTCGAGATGATACGGGCAAGGGTTTTCCGCAGCTATTTTGGTATTTCTTTGCATTTATCAGTCGGTGCCGGGCGTGCCGCACTGAATTAAACCTTCTGAAAATGACCATTGATTAAAATATTCGAAATATCTAAAGTATTCAAAAATTCTGTTTGACACCAGATAGACAGGGTGATAGATTAGGAATAAGTAACTTTAGCTAAGCACCAGAGGGGAATTTCAGTAACCGGCTTTACCTGCGGGTTGATGTGCCATGCACGTGGGAATATGTAAAATTCACTTTAGACTGCCGGAAAACTCGTCTCTAAAAGGCAAGCGGCAGGTAGTGAAGTCCATTACCGCCCGGATTCGAAACAAGTTTAACGTCTCCGTGGCTGAGGTTGACAATCTTGACCAATGGCAGATTGCCACATTGGGTATCTGCTGTGCCAGTAACGATAGCCGCTACACTAACGAAGTCCTTTCCAGGGTGGTCACTTTTGTTATCAACTCCAGGTTTGAGGTAGAGATACTCGATTATGAAATTGAGATTCTGCCCGTCTAGTAAAGGGGAGTCATAGGTGGATACCCTTGCCTTTCTCCATCACCTTGAAGCCCTGCCCGATTACGCCGGTCAGATGGTTCATATCGAGCACATTCCGCCCCGCCGGGCCAGCCACGCCGAACTGGAAGGCCCTTTACCGCGGGTTCTCTATCAGTGCCTGCGGGAAAACGGCTTGCTGCCGCTCTATTCCCATCAGGCGGAGGCGGTGGAACAAGTCCGTCGTGGCCGGAATGTGATTGTAGCCACTTCCAGCGCCAGCGGTAAGTCACTGTGCTATAACCTGCCGGTGGCGGAGACGCTCTTAGCCGGTAAAAACCCCCGCGCCATTTACCTTTTCCCCACCAAAGCCCTTGCCCAGGACCAGTTGCGCAGTTTGCGCCGGCTCCTCTCGCCGGACCTGTTCCGGGACGAAGAACTGGCTACTTTTGACGGTGACACCCCCAAAGAGGAAAGGGCCGACGTACGGAAAGAGGCCCGGATAATTCTCACCAACCCGGATATGCTTCACCTCGGTATCCTGCCCAATCACCAATATTGGGCAAGGCTGCTGCGAAACCTGAAATACGTGGTTATCGACGAGGCGCATACTTACCGCGGGGTGTTCGGCACTCATGTCTCCGGTGTCCTGCGCCGCCTTCGCCGCCTGTGTACTCTTTATGGGTCGAACCCGCAGTTCATCTGCTCTTCGGCAACCATCGCCAACCCGGGAGAGCACGCCGAAAGGCTGGTCGGCTTGCCTTTCCGCGTCGTCGAAAGTGACGGCTCGCCTCACGGCGGTAAAGAGTTTGTTTTCTGGAACCCGCCGCTGGTGGATAAAACCAGAAACACCCGGCGCAGTACCAACAGTGAAGCTACCGGTATTTTTACCGAACTGGTGAACCATGAAATACGCACCCTGGCTTTTGCCCGTACCCGCCGCCTCACCGAGCTTATCTACATATATTCCCGGCGGCGGCTGGTCGATATGGGGCGGCTTTACGCCGATCGGATTAAACCCTACCGGGCCGGGTATCTGCCCGCCGAACGGCGCCGGATAGAGAAGGAACTTTTTAACGGTCAGCTCCTGGGGGTGGTGGCCACCAATGCCCTGGAACTGGGCATTGATATCGGCGACCTGGATGCCACCGTGCTGGCCGGTTATCCGGGAAGCGTCTCCAGCACCTGGCAGCAGGCGGGGAGGAGCGGCCGCAGCCGTGACGCCTCGCTCAGTTTCCTGGTCGCCCTGAATAACCCGCTGGACCAGTATTTTATGCGCCACCCGGACTCCTTTTTCAGGAGTAATTTTGAACACGCCCTGGTCAACCCGGGCAACGCTTATATCCTGAGAGCGCACCTGCTCTGTGCCGCCTGGGAGTGCCCGCTCGGTGAAGACGACGCGTCCATCTTCGGACCCGGTTACCTCCCGGCAAGGACGGCCCTTGAAGAGCAGAAAATACTCAAAGAACGTCACCGGAGATGGTACCTTTCGCCGGCCATTTCCTATCCGGCACAGGTAATTAATATCCGCTCTACCACCGGGCATTACTACTCGGTGGTGGACACCTCTACCGACTCTTTGCTGGAAACGGTGGAAGCTGATGTTGCCTTCTTCCAGGTGCACCCGGGCGCCGTCTACCTCCATCAGGGAGAGTCATTCCTGGTCACTAAACTCGACATCGCCAGTCATACCGCCTTTGTCGCCCCTACCGCGGTTACCTATTACACTCATACCAAAGATCTGACTGATTTACATATTACCAATGTAATCCGGAGTAAAAATATCGGTCAGGCAAAGGTGTATCTCGGCGAAGTCGAGGTTACCACCGCCGTGGTCGGCTTCAAGAAAAAAGCCCAGTTCACTGATGAAGTGGTCGGCGAAGAACCGCTTGATTTACCGCCCCGGTGCTTCCCCACGGTAGCGCTCTGGTTCGACCTGCCGCTTGATATCATAAATCGTTTGATCCAGTCTGAACTTGATTTGGCCGGTGGCCTGCACGCCGTGGAACACGCCGCCATCGCCATTCTCCCCCTCTTTGCCCTCTGCGACCGGAATGATATCGGCGGAGTCTCCACCACTCTCCATCCCGATACCGGCCGGGCACAGGTATTCATTTACGATGCTCATCCCGGCGGCATCGGTATCACAGAGAAGGGCTTTGACATGCTGACCGAATTATGGCAGGCTTCCCTTGAGACGATTCAGGAGTGCTCCTGCCGGGACGGTTGCCCCAGCTGCATCCACTCGCCCAAGTGCGGCAACAATAACCACCCGCTGGATAAACCGGCCGCCCGGATGATACTGGCCGGACTGCTGGGGAAACCCTAGGTAAAGTGACAAAAAAGGCCGGCGTCGGCCGGGAGTTTAAGAGGCAGTAATCCCTCTTTCCTTATAATTCCCCCCCATTATCATGGGAGAGGGGTAATGGGAGAGGGTCACCTGAAATATATTAAAGGAGTGAGGAAGATAGATAACCGAATCAGACAAGTCCTGAAACGCAGTCGCGATAACTGGTTTGCCCGTGCCATGCACCTCTTTGACCGCCCCACGGTGAGCGATGAAGTATGGTCGGAACTGGAAGAACTTTTAGTTATGGCCGATGTCGGCATTAATACCACCGAAAAACTTATCCAACGGGTAAGACGGAGGGTAGCCGGGGAAAAAATTGAGCCGGGCGACCAGGTGCGCGGCGTCCTGAAGGCGGAAATGGTGGCTCTGCTGCCGGTAACCGGCCCGGAAACGGCCGAAAATCAGGGACTCCCCAGGGTCACCCTGGTGGTCGGCGTCAACGGCGGCGGCAAGACGACATCCATTGCCAAGCTCGCCTGCCTCCGGAAAAAACAAGGCAAACGTATCCTACTGGCAGCGGCGGATACTTTCCGGGCGGCGGCCATTGACCAGCTTCAGTTCCTGGGAGAAAAAGTGGGCGTGGACGTCATTGCTCACCAGCCGGGAGCCGATCCCGGGGCGGTCGTCTATGATACCATGCAGGCGGCGCTGAACCGGCAGGTAGACGAGGTAATTATCGATACTGCCGGCCGTCTCCACACCCGGACCAACCTGATGGAAGAGCTGAAGAAAATAAAAAAAGTGGTCACCCGCCTGGACGTCACCGCTCCTCATGAAGTCGTACTGGTGCTCGATGCCACCACCGGTCAGAACGGGTTGACTCAGGCGAGATATTTCACCGAGGCGGTGGGTGTGACCGGCATCTTCCTGGCCAAGCTGGACGGCACCGCCCGAGGCGGCATCGTGCTGGCTATCGGTGATGAACTGGCCATTCCCATCCGGTACATCGGCGTCGGTGAAGGGCTGGAAGATATGAGCCCGTTCAACGCCGAGGCCTTTGTCGAAGCGCTCTGTGCCTGATGGCGGGAAAATGGCGCCGGGACAAAATAACCGGCCGGACGCTTACTTCAACTCTGCCAGCAGTTCCCGGTGCAGTAATTTGTTCGTGGCCACGATATTCCGGTTCTTCAGTAATTCTTTCTTGCCTCGCCAGTCGGTGACTCTGCCTCCGGCTTCCTCGATCAGGCGCAGGCCGCTGGCAATATCCCAGGGGTGCAGGCGGCCGCGCACGTAGAGGTCCACCCGGCCGCAGGCAATATAAGCCAGCGTCAGGGAGGCCGAACCCAGGGACCTCAGGCTGTGTACCCGCGGCCACAGCCCGTTGACCAGGTTCAGCAGCAGTTTTCCCTGGGTAACGTCATAACCGGCGTCGAATCCTAGCACTGCCTCTGGCAGTGAAGCCCGGGTCGAGACGTGGATAGGCGCGTCGTTAAGATAGGCTCCGCCGCCCTTGACGGCCCGGAAAAGCTCGTTCGCCACCGGGTCGTAGGTCATCCCCAGCAGAACATCCTTATCCCTGGCCAGGGCGATATTGATCGCGTAGAGCGGTATGCCAAAAGCGTAGTTATTGGTGCCGGCCAACGGGTCGACAATCCAGGTATAGCCGTCAATCGGTGTTTCCGGGGCGGATTCTTCGGAGAGTATATTGTACCCGGGGTACTCGGCGCTCAGGGTTTGGCAAATCGCCTTCTCGGACAGCAGGTCTACCTTGGTGACCAGGTCTCTTTCAGCCTTTTCCTTTATCTCTTTACTGCCCCCGGTGTGGGCAAGCAGTATCTCCCCGCCCAGCCTGATTGCCTCTGTGGCTACTTCAATCGCCGTCCGGCCGCTTTTAGAGGCCGGTATATCAGGCATTGCCGCGCCCCCGCTCTCAGTCACGGTTTCCCCAGAGCAATATGGCGCAGAACATGGTTATGGCGGTAATGGCCGCCGCCACCAGGCTGAAACTGGTTGTGAAACCGTGGCTATCAATGAAATAGCCAATTACCGGAGCCATGACTCCGGGACCTCCCCGGCTGCCCAGGTAATAGATGCCGAGGATGGTGGAGCGCCGATGTTTCGGGACGTGACTGATGACGTAAGCTTCCACTACCGGCATACCGAGATGCATTGCCATGCCGATGGTTACCAGTAGCACCCACAGTGCCAGTCCGTACTCGGTCATCGTCATCAGGTAGATGGCCGGGCCGCCGATAAGCCCCACTGATAGTAGTACGGGCACCCGGCCGATGCGGTCGGAAAGATAACCGCCCAGCGGCCCCGCCCAGATGCCTCCGGAGAACACCAGTGCCACCATAGTGGCGCCGATTTCTTTGCTTTCACCCAGACGGTCAACGATGTACAGCGGGATAAATGTTATCGTCGAATATATCAGCACCATGCTGGCTATACCCAGGATGAGGAAGGCTATCAGTCGCCGCAGGTTGATTTGAGTCGGGAGTTCCTCCGTCGGTGCGTCGCTTGTTTTAGGCTTGGGTCGGCTTGTCTGCCCCATTCGCCCCAGTAGTGCGTAAAACACCAACCCGAAAGCGATGGTGGGGATGGACAGGGTAATGAACGTGCCTCGCCAGCCCAGCGCCCCGGCGATACCTGCGGCGATTATCGGTGCCAGGAAAAAACTGACCGTGCCGCCAATCTGGTGTATGCCCAGCGCTTTTCCCCGGTTCTTCGGTTCTACCGAGGCGGAGACCAGAGGCGCCGCCGAGGGGTGATAGCCGCCGCCGGCCAGCCCCATCAGCACCAGTACCCCGGCCAGCATCAGGTAGGTTGTGGAAAGTCCGGCCAGGAGTCCGGCCGCCGCCACGCCGACCACGCCGATAGTAAGCGTGAGACGCGGCCCGAAACGGTCGGCGAACCAGCCGGCGGGCAGCTGGCTGAGGCCGTAAGAGATATTAAACGCGGAGAACAACACTCCGGCCTGGGTATAGTCGAGGACCAGTTCATCACGGATAAAGGGTAGCAGGGGTGTTAACAGCGCCGACACCAGGTGGTGTCCGGTGTGCGCCAGCACGAACAAGGGCAACAACCCGAACAGGATCGACCGAAGTTTAAAGTTTCTGATACCAAAATCCTTTCCGGAGCGTCTGGCGGCAAGATTTTCTGATATAAAATTCTTTCCGGAGTGTCTGGCGCTAGGTTTTCTGATATAAAATTCTTTCCGGAATGTCTGGAGCTAGGTTTTTTGATATAAAATTCTTTGCCGGGTCAGCCAACATTATAAATCTTAATCGCCGTAAA
>CBDUSH010000020.1:0-18553 GCA_965369965.1 uncultured bacterium
GCCCGCGCCAGCACCGGGAACCGCGCCGACGGCGGCGCCGGCCGGTACCGAATACGCTTACAAATGGCGTAACCACACCAATTATCCGGGCGATACCGAAGGCGCTGCCGCCATGATTCGTTTCGGCCAGATGGTGACGGAAAGGACGGAAGGTCGCGTCACGGTTACCTCTTACACTGATGCCGTGCTGGGCGGCTGGGATGCCATTAACGAGATGATTATCCGCGGCGATATGGAGATGATGTTCGAAGCCCTGGATGACAGCTTCGATCCCCGAATTGCGGTCGGATATTATATCCCGTTCGTGTACAACGATTACGCGGCGGCGGCACGACTGTGGTCCCCGGATGGCTTCGTCTTTAAAACTCTGAATAATATCGTGAATGGCCTGGGCTATCGAGTGCTCGGTGCCTGGAATGCCGGCATCTCGGGAATTAGCACCCGGGAAGCTCCTCCCAGCCCCTTTGACCCTGATGTGCCCAAGGACTATAAAGTCAGGGTCATGGCCCTGACGGCTTGCCGGCTTACCTTCGAGCGCCTGGGTTACCTGGTCACTGCCATGCCCTTTGGCGAGGTCTATACCGCCATGCAGACCGGCATCATCGATGGCCAGCAGGGTGGCGGAACAATGCAGGCCTATATCTTCAGGGACATAAACAGCGTCTGGATTCACTACCGGGACTACATTGAACCCGCCTGGTTTTCCGTCAATAATGAATCCTGGGCTTCATTGACTGAGGAAGACCAGAACATAATCACGGCTGCTGCCCAGGAGATACAGAATGATCAGTTCGCCTACGCAGAGGCTATGGACGAGAAGTACATGCAGATGCTGCGTGACTACGGCTGGGATGTACTGATACCGACCGATGCTGAGTGGGAAGAAATGGCTACCGTCATCCGTCAGGATGTCTGGCCGGAACTCACCTCGATTATCGGTAAAGCCATCATCTACGGCTTGTACGATGAGCTGGGGATGGCGCGTCCCGGATAAACTTGGCGTAAGTTAAAGGTTCTCGGTGGGGGAGCTCGAGACGGGCTCCCCCACCGGCAGAAAGTGAAGGGATACGGTGGCGTTAATACGCTTCTTGGCCGGTAAGCTGGTTTTCCGGTGGATGCCTTCCTTCATGTGGTATACCCTGATAGTCGTCTGTATTCCCCTGGTGCTGCTCATATTTTTCCAGGTGTGGGCGCGTTATATCTTCCATCTCCCCCTGCTCTGGGTGGAAGAAGTCGCCATTGTCCCTGCCTTCTGGCTGTACATGATGGGAGCCGCTTACGCCGTTTACGAACGGACTCACATTACGGTAGACTTGGTGGAAATTACCATTCAACGCCCGAGAAGAAAGTTACTGATCAGATTTATCGCCTCAGTGATTACCCTGGGACTGGCCATGCTTTTTCTCTGGTGGGGCTATAATTTTTTTATCTGGGACCTTCAGATGAATCCGCAGACGATGACCTTGAGATTCCCCATGATTTACGGACGCAGTTCTTTTTTCCTGGCGGCAGGTATTCTGGGAGGATTTTACTTCTGGGTGGAGGCAATCGACCTGGCCCGCCAGCTTTTTTGGGGCAAAGAGCCGTTCATGAAAAAGAAGGAGATGTAGACTGAATTGGAAACCGCCTTATTCGGCATACCGAATCTTGGCATCGCCATTGACCTGGTAATACTGGTCGGTCTGCTCCTGTTGGGCGTGCCCGCCCCCTTTGCCTTCATGGCGGCACTTTCTTTCCTGGTTTACACCTATGATTTTGAAGTCGGTGCCCAGCTTCCCATGGCTTTCCACAAGATGAAATCACTGACCCTCCTGGCCGTACCTTTCTTTATCATGCTGGGAGGATTTATGAGTGTGGGCGGTATTTCCGACCGTTTTGTGGCCATGGCTGATGCCGTGGTGGGCAGAATTAAGGGCGGCCTGGGAGCAGTGACCATAGTGGCTTGCGCCATGATCGGGGCCATCGCCGGCACCTGCTCGGCGGCGGTGGCGGCAGTGGGCGGAGTTGTTATCCCGCAAATGGAAAAACAGGGCTACTCCCGGGGTTATGCCACCGGGATGCTGGCGGTTTCCTCCGTACTCGGGCAGTTAATTCCGCCCAGCGTGCCCATGATACTCTATGGCTTCGTTACCATGACGCCGATTACGGCCGCTTTCCTGGCTGGAGTCGGCCCGGGAATAATGACGGTGATTATTTATATTATTGTTAACTACTTCATGGTCAGAAATAATGCCAGTATACGGGTGCTGCCGCCAATCAGTTTCAAAAAGCAGGTCAAAGGGATAGGCATCGCCGGATACCGTGGTTTCTTTGCTCTTTTGATGCCGGTTATTGTCCTGGGGGGGATTTATGGTGGTGTCTTTACTCCCACCGAGGCCGCGGCGGTAACTCTGGTCTACGCCATAATCGTTGGCCTGTTTATCTACCGCACTCTGAAATTGAGTGATATCGGGAGAACTTTTGCCGCTCAGGCGGTTACTACCGGTGTCGTCGTGCTGATGGTCATCTTCGTGCTCGTTTTAAGCCGTGTCATGACCATGCTGAATGTTCCGCAGAGCATGATTGCCATCATTTCCGGGCTCTCGGAGAACTATTATCTGACACTGCTGATGGTAAACTTGTTTCTCATTCTTCTCGGCATGATCGTCGATGATTTCACGGGCACTTTGCTGGCGGCGCCGCTTTTATTCCCGTTGATGATGCACATCGGAGTTCACCCGGTTCATTTCGCGGCTATTCTGGGCACTAACCTCGGCTTGGGGAACGTCACTCCTCCCACGGCGCCAATCCTCTACCTGGCGGCGCGTATCGGTAAAGTCCGTGTCGACCAGATGATAAAACCGGCGCTGGTTTTTATGCTTTTTGGCGCCCTTCCGGTGGTACTGATTACCACCTACTGGCCCGACCTGTCGTTATTCTTGCCCAGGCTTTTGATGCCCCAATATATGGGCTCAGGCTAAAGCTATACGACGCGACTTACCCTTCGGGTAGAAACAGGTGAAAGCCCTTCTTGGCTTCCCGTCTCATTTCCGCGCAGCAGCTAGATCCATTGACAAACTAAACGAAGGGTGCTATTCTCACCTCGATTATTAAAATGAAAGGCAACAAAATGAGTAATATGCCTGGCCTGGGAATTAATCCCGGCCGGTTGTGGGCTACTATCATGGAAACGGCCGGCTTTGGCGGTACCGATAAAGGTGGCGTCTGCCGGTTGACCCTCACCGACACTGACCGTCAGGTGCGCGACTGGTTTGTGAAAGAATGCCGGTCAATCGGCTGCAAGGTTATCGTTGATGAGATGGGCACCATTTATGCCCGCCGGCCGGGTAAAAACAGTTCTCTACCGCCCATCGCCATCGGCAGTCACCTGGACACCCAGCCGACGGGTGGTAAGTTTGACGGCATCGCCGGGGTACTCTCCGGTCTGGAAGTGCTGCGCACCCTGAATGACGCTGGTTATGAGACCGTCTCCCCTCTCGAAGTAATCGACTGGACCAACGAGGAAGGCTCACGGTTCACTCCACCCATGATGGCCTCGGGAGTCTTCGCCGGAGTTTATCAGCGAGACTGGGTGTACGCCATTAAAGACCGGCACGGCAACGAGTTTGGTAACGAACTGACCCGTATCGGATACCGGGGCGAGGCAAAGTGTGGCGGCCATGCCCTGGCCGCCTATTTTGAGATGCACATCGAACAGGGGCCGATTCTGGAAAGCGAGAAAAAGATGATTGGCGTGGTTTGCGGTATGCAGGGACAGAGCTGGTACGAGGTTACGGTTACCGGTCGTGAAAGCCATGCCGGCAGCACCCCGATGAGGCTGAGGAAAGACGCCCTGCTGGCCAGCGCCCGGATGGTGGCAGCGGTGCATCAGGTTGCCCAGGACCACGCCCCGCTCGCCGTCTCGACCGTCGGGCTGCTTGAGGTCAGCCCGAACTCACGTAACGTCATCCCCGGTTCTGTCTTCTTTACGGTTGACCTGCGGCACCCGGAAGATTCCATCCTCCGGGAGATGGGCGGGGAATTTGAGCAGGCTATGGAAAAAGCGGCCAGTGACTCGGATATCACTGTAGCACTGGAAAATAACTGGGCGACGCCGTCGGTAAAATTTGATGCCGGATGCATCAGCAATGTCCGGGAAGCCGCCCAGGGCCTGGGTTACAGCTGCCGGGATATCATCTCCGGGGCGGGCCATGACGCTATCTATATTGCCCGGGTGACGCCCACGGCAATGATTTTTATCCCCTGCGCGGGCGGTATCAGCCACAACGAGACCGAAACAACCGAGCCTGAGCAGGTGGCCGCCGGCGCCAACGTCCTCTTGCAAGCCGTCCTCGGACGGGATAGAGCCATCTCGGACACGGTATCCTGAGCGTCGCCGGGGGTATTTGTATTGCGGTGAAGTTACCTGTCCCATCTTCGGCGTTGCTGCTAGAGCCACACCTCGGTGCCCATTCCGGCCTGAACCGCTTTATCGTAGACCAGCTTGGCGGTGGCGGCGTCCTGTATGGCCAGCCCGTTTGACTTAAACAGGGTGATTTCCCGGTCGTTGCTGCGGGACGGTTTCCGGTCGGTGATAATCTCTCCAAGTTCGGCTGACAGGTGCCGCCGGTCAACCGCCCCCTCCCGGATGGGTATCATGATATCGCCGGCTTCGCTCAGGCAGGCAGCGTAGGAATCAGCCACTATCCGGGCACGCTGAATAATGGCCGTGTCCAGTTCACGGACGTCGGGCGCGTGGCTGCCGACGCCGTTAATATGGGTGCCTTCCCTGACCAGAGTACCATCGAATACCGGAACGGGAGAAGAGGTGGCCGTGCAAATGATATCGGCTTTCTTTAAAATTTGCCCCGGCGAATCGGCTTGGACAATTTCGAGGTTTAACTCAGAGCTCATCTCGGTGATAAACCGGTCGGCCGACTCCTGGCGTCGACTGTAGACACAGGCACGGGCAATATCCCTGGCAATCACCATCGCCCTCAGTTGCGCCCTTGCCTGCACCCCGGCGCCAAAAATACCCGCCGTCTGGCCGCGGTCCCGACGGGCGAGATATTTGGTGGCGACACCACTGGCCGCCCCGGTGCGGACGGCCGTCAGGTACTCTCCATCCATGATGCAAACGACGTCACCGGTGGCCGGGTCCTGAAGGAGCACTTTGCCCAGGATGGTCGGCAGGGTGTGCCTGGCCGGGTTCTCTTTGTAGCTGGTCACCACTTTACATGCCAGGGCGCCGCTCTCTTTGAGGTAGGCCGGCATGTAGAGACCAACTCCGTCAGGAGTGTTGAGGTTAATCCTCGGCGGCAGCACCGCCGTACCCCCGGCCATCTCGGCAAAGGCTTTTTCGACCGCCTCCATGCCTTCGGCCATATTAAGCACCTGCCTCACGTCGTCCCTGGTTAATAAAAGCAACGTCCTTTCCTTTCGCCGGATATTTTGGTAGCAATATAGCACAGATGGGTAAACCTGACAATATTTCCTGACACGGGCGGTAACCCGGCGGGAGTTATTGACATTGCCGGGGAAAACAGTTTATCGTAGTACGCAGTGGAAAGGCGGGTGCTATGAATCAGACAGAAAACGGGCAGAGAATCTGCCGGATTATTGATGGCCGGAGAGACGAAATAATAGGCGTATTGCAGACACTGGTACGGTTTCCCACCCCAACCGGGCAGGAGACGGAAGGCCAGAAATACCTGCAAAGCTTATATTCAGACCTGGGACTGAAGGTAGTCGCCTTTGAAGCTGATACCGCTAAAATCAGCCGGCATAAAGCCTACGTCGATTCCGGATTCGGGTTCAAAGGCCGCCCCAATATCATTGGTATCCTGGAAGGTGAACCATCCGCCCGGTCCCTGATTCTTAACGGGCATATGGACGTGGTCTCTGCGGAGCCGGTGGCCGAGTGGCAATACTCACCGTGGGAAGGTAAAATAGTCGGCAACAAACTTTACGGTCGGGGAGCCTGGGATATGAAATCGGGGCTGACCGCCAACTATTTTGCCCTCAAAAGCGTGCTGGACGCTGGGTTGAAACCACGGGGAACGGTGATGCTGCAGAGCGTTATCGAGGAAGAAAGCCTGGGCGGCGGCGGTACTTTAGCCTGTCTCCTGGAGGGATTTACCGCTGACGGGATGATTATACCGGAACCGCACATGAAAACAACCCTGGCGCACCCAGGTATCCTCTTTTTCCGGGTGAGGGTCCTGGGCAAACCGGCCCATGCCGGGGAAGCCCATACCGGCGTTAACGCAATCGGGAAAATGAATCAGGTCTACCAGGCAATAGTTACCCTGGACGAGAGACGGGCTGAGCAAAGACACTATCCGCTCTTCGAACGAAACTCCGGGAGGTCATGCCATATCTGTATCGGCACCTACCGGGCCGGGGACTGGATTTCCACCGTGGCCGGATGGGCGGAAATGGAATGTCGGCTCTCATATCTCCCCGGAGAAAACGTTGACGAAGTTAAAGACGAGGTCCTCCAGGCAATGCAGGCAGTCATTGGCAGTGACGAATGGCTGGCGCAGCACCCCCCAAAGATTACCTGGATGGCCAGATTTGCCGATGCCTGGGAGCAATCCCCGGACGCTTCGTTTGTGACTGCTTTTCAGAGTACTGCCGTTAAAGTACTGGCGTCGGGCGCTGAGATTAGCGGAGCTACCTGGGGAATGGATACACGCCATGCCATGTATTTTAACCTGCCGGCAATTTCTTTCGGGCCCGATGGCGAGAACATACACGGCATTAATGAGTGTGTCGACCTGGACTCGGTAATCGATTGCACCAAGATTTTCGCCCTCTTCATTATGGAATGGTGTGGGTACTTGAAATCCCGGGACGGAAAAGCGGGATAAAGCCGGGGTAAAACAACTCAAAAAAAGCCCGGGGAAAATCAAGCCGGATGATATGAAACACCGACCTGGAAACTTGTTTCTCCCATATTATTACTCACCGGGAAACGTGCTATAATGTACATATTGTACTTAAGGAGAGCGACGTGAAGATACTCCTGGTTTATCCTCAATACCCGGATACCTTCTGGAGCTTCAAGCACGCCTTGAAGTTTATCTCCAAAAAAGCGTCTTTCCCGCCCCTGGGGCTGCTGACCGTTGCCGCCATGCTGCCCGATGAATGGGAGAAGAAGCTGGTGGATATGAACGTGACCCGGCTGGCGGATGAGGTTATCGCCTGGGCGGATTATGTTTTCATCAGCGCCATGGTGGTGCAGGGTGACTCGGTGCGGGAAATCATCGGCCGCTGCAAGAAATTAGGTACCCAGACCGTTGCCGGCGGACCTCTTTTTTCTACCGGATATGAAGACTATGACGAAGTTGACCATCTGGTGCTCGGTGAAGCCGAGGCGGTATTGCCCCGGTTCATAAAACACCTGGAGCAGGGGTCTGCCCGGCATATTTACCCGTCCCGGATGGCACCGGATATAAAAAGAACTCCCATCCCCATGTGGTCGCTTATCGACCAGGAAAAATACTCGTCGATGAACCTTCAGTATTCCCGCGGTTGCCCTTTCGATTGCGAGTTCTGCGATATTATCGTCTTGAACGGGCATAGACCGCGCACCAAGAATAAGAGCCAGATTCTGGCGGAACTGGACGCGCTGTACGTCCGGGGATGGCGGGACGGAGTATTTATTGTCGACGATAACTTTATCGGCAACAAGAAAAAATTAAAAGTTGAGACGCTGCCGGCCATAATTGAGTGGCAGAAACGGAAAAAATACCCTTTCACGCTGCAAACGGAGTCATCCATTAACCTGGCCGATGATGATGAACTGATGCGTTTGATGGTTGAGGCCGGCTTCAATACGGTGTTTATCGGTATCGAGACTCCCAATGAAGATAGCCTTGCCGAGTGCAATAAATCTCAGAATCGAAATCGCAACCTGGTGGCTTCGGTAAAACGGATACAAAACTGGGGGCTGGAAGTGCAGGGCGGTTTCATCGTTGGTTTTGACAACGACCCGTTATCCATTTTCAAGAACCAGATTAGCTTCATTCAGAATAGCGGTATCGTTACCGCTATGGTTGGTTTGCTGAACGCACCCACCGGCACCAGGCTCCACGAGCGCCTGAAAAAGGAAAACCGCCTGATAACAACGTTTTCCGGCAGCAATACCGATGGTTCTCTCAACTTCATTCCTAAAATGAATTACGAAACGCTGATAAACGGTTACCGGCAAATCCTGGATACGATATATTCCCCCAAGCCTTATTATGAGCGGGTACGGGCGTTCCTGCGGGAATACAAACCCCGCCGGCGAAGAAAAAACAAAATCCATTTTTATCATCTTCAGGCATTTCTTAAATCCATGTGGTTCCTGGGTATCCGGGAAAAAGGCAGAAGGTACTACTGGCGGATGTTCATTTCCACTCTGTTTAAACATCCCAGTCAATTCCAGATATCGATCAGTCTGGCGGTTTACGGTTATCATTTCCGTAAAGTTGTCCAGAAATACATCCAGACACCCGTTGAAGGCTTGCTGGTAACTCCGGCTGCCGGAAATCAGAAGGCTAACGGCTGCTGACGCCTCACATCGGTAAAGAAGACGGGGATGAAGTCTCACGGTAAACTTCCCGGTCGCTGAAAAAATCTTCTTATTCGTGCGTGGCCTGTGGAACCTGACTGAACACGAGCGGGAGGCAGCGGTCTCAAAAATAAACGGAGCGGACTTTATTAAAAAGTACTGAAAGTGGCTTTGGATTATGTTATACTCAAAAACGAGTTTTTAGGTCAGGCAGGTCCTTATGAAGACAGGAGGGAATAAATGTTAGTCCGTGACATCATGACTACCGAAGTAATTACCATTCCAAGTAAGACCAGCGTCATTGAAGCCAAAAGAATTCTGGATAAAACGAACCTGCACCGGTTACCGGTGGTTGATAAAGGAAAGCTGGTCGGTATTGTCACCGTCAGGCGATTGGAAGAAGCGGCGCCGCCGGCAATTCTCTCCCGGAATATGTGGGACGTTGCTTACAGTATGGTCGCCCTTCACAAGATACCGGTAAAACAAGTGATGAAGACAAAACTGGTTACCGCCAGCCCAACGACGACTGTGGAAGAGGCACTTGCCCTGGCTCAAGCGAAAAAAGTTGGCGGTCTGGTGGTGTGTGAGAAAGATAAGAAAGTGGTCGGTATTGTTACCACTAATGATTTTTTCTATCGAATCGTCAATAAAGTACTCGGTGTTGGCGAACCCGGTGAGCGCCTTTGGATTCCGGCCGGTGGCGAAGCTAAGGCGATGGAGCAGATACTCCATGTCATCAATGAACTGGACCTGGAAGTCCTGACCCTCCACGTCATCGCACCTCCGCGCAAAAAGACCAAAGATATCGTGGTTCACCTGGACACCGATAACGTGGATAAGCTCGTCGAGAGCCTTAAAACCCAGGGATTTGAAGTCGAGGTGAGAAAACGCTAATTTACGCACTGATTAATGACTCATGAATAGACGGTGACCAGGCAGCGGATTGACAATTTAATTGTAGCGAGGGGACTCGCCCAGAGTCGGGCCAAAGCCCAGGCCCTGATAATGGCGGGCAAAGTGGTAGTGGCCGGAAAAGACGCCCTAAAACCGGGCACGCTGGTCAGCCAGGGGGTGGACATTCGCGTCCGCGAGCCACCTCTTTTTGTTAGTCGCGGCGGGATTAAGCTGGCCGATGCCCTGGACCGGTTCCAACTCGACGTCGCCAACTGGACAGTGACCGATATTGGGGCCTCCACCGGTGGTTTTACCGATTGCCTGCTTCAGCGCGGCGCCCGCCGGGTTTATGCGGTTGACGTTGGTTATGGCCAGCTTGACTATCGACTTCGGCAGGACGAGCGGGTGGTGATTATGGAGCGGGTAAACGCCCGTTATCCAATGGCGCTTCCGGAAAAAGTAGACCTGGTCACCATGGATTTATCCTTTATCTCGGTGCAGAAAGTATTACCGGCGGTCGTTCACCTGCTCAAAGACGGCGGCTCTATACTGGTACTCATCAAACCGCAATTCGAAGCTAAACGGAAGGAAGTTGGTAAAGGAGGCGTCATCCAGTCGCCGCTGCTTCACGCCCAAATCCTGGGGCGTTTTCTGAACTGGGTAACGGCACAAAACTATCGCCTGAAGGGCTTGATGGCGTCACCGATACTCGGCTCAGCAGGGAACAAAGAGTTTTTTGCGCGGCTAAAGTTGACATAATATGCCGATAAAGGTTTTACTTAATATTGAAGGGGTCGCCATCTCCGGCCGGCTCTATCTGCCGGAGGCTAAAGGGCCGCACCCGGTGGTTTGCCTCTGTCACGGCATACCGGCCCAAAAACCGGAACCAGGAGCCGGCGACTACGGCCAGACGGCCGAAGAAATTTGCCGCGCCGGTTTCGCCGCCATGATTTTCAATTTCCGGGGTACCGGGGCCAGTGGTGGTAACCTGGACATGCTGGGCTGGAGTCGTGACCTGACGGCGGTTATCGATTACCTTTTTGGGTTGCCGGATATCGACCGGTCTCGTCTCTCTCTGCTGGGGTTCAGTGGCGGTGCGGCGGTCGCCATATATGTGGCCGCCGGTGACCGGCGGGTGTCGTGCCTGGCCGCCGCTGCCTGTCCGGCTGATTTTACCAGGCTCACTGAAACCAATGAACCACACTCGGTGGTTGACCATTTCCGCAGTATCGGGGCCATCCGGGACGCCTCTTTCCCGGCGTCACCTCGGCAATGGCTGGCCGGGTTTCGGACCGTGCGCCCCATTGATTATGTGGCAAATATTGCCCCTCGGCCTTTATTACTGGTCCACGGAGATAGCGACCAGACGGTGGAGGTAAACCACGCTCACCGGTTATACCACCGGTCCGGAGAGCCCAGGGAACTGGTGATTATTGACGGCGCCGGGCACCGGCTTCGGCACGATAACAGGGCAATGGCGGCTATCATCGGCTGGCTGAAAGCAATATGTTGAGGCGGTGAGGCTGACGTCGGGTTTGACTGGCTGATTGAAATTAAGTTATAATCATAAGTAGAGGCTTGCTGGGAAACAGAAAAGAGGCAGGTAACTTTGCACGAAAGTTGCGGTGTTTTCGGAGCTTATGCTCCAAATGAGGATGTAGCCCGCCTTACCTTCTTCGCTCTCTTCGCTCTTCAGCATCGTGGACAGGAAAGTACGGGTATTGTCACGGCCGACGGTCGTAAATTCAACATATATGCCAGGATGGGGCTGGTGTCACAGGTCTTCAGCGAAGAATCACTGGCTGACCTGGTCGGCAACATGGCCATCGGCCATAACCGTTATTCCACCCGGGGCTCCAACCGCGAATGTAATGTTCAGCCGATTATGGTCGGTAAAGGCGCCAATACTATCGCCGTAGCTCACAACGGGAATATCATCAACGCGGAGCACCTCCATCAGGAACTTACCGACCAGGGATATACTTTTCAAAGCTCCACGGATACCGAAGTTATCGCAAATCTGATTCTTTCCGCCCCGGGAAAAGAGTGGGTCGACCGGATAAGATATGCCATGCGGCGTCTCCAGGGAGCCTATTCACTGACAGTTTTAACCCGGGACTCTTTATTCGGCGTCCGAGATTACTTCGGCGTGCGTCCGCTGTGCCTGGGAACCATTGATGGCGGTTGGGTATTCGCCTCGGAAACCTGTGCCCTTGACCATATCGGAGCCAACTTCGTCCGGGAGCTTGAACCGGGCGAGATAATCAGCATTTCTAAAGACGGCATTGGCTATCATCGGGATGAAACGGGCCGGAGAGCACTCTGTATATTCGAGTTTATTTATTTCGCCCGGCCCGACAGTGTCATAAATGGACAGTTACTCTCTCCTGTCCGGCAGGCGATGGGTGCCGAACTGGCCAAAGAGCACCCGGTAGAGGCTGACCTGGTCATCGGCGTGCCCGATTCAGCCACCAGTGCCGCCATGGGCTATTCCCGTGAGTCGGGTATCCCTATTGGCGAAGGACTGATAAAAAACCGCTACGTGGGACGTACCTTTATCGAGCCTGACCAGCGTATTAGAGACCTCGGTGTCAAACTGAAATTTAACCCTATGCCCCAGGTACTGGAGGGTAAGCGATTGGTGGTGGTCGATGACAGTATTGTCCGAGGGACAACTACCCCCAGTGTTGTTCGGGAACTGAAGAGGGCCGGCGCCAGAGAAGTGCACATGCGTATCTGCGCGCCGCCTATACGTTACCCCTGCTTTTTCGGTGTGGACATGGCCACCCGCGGCGAACTTATCGCCGCCCAGAAGACCATTCCTGAAATCCGCGATTTTATCGGCGCTGATTCTCTGGGCTACCTGAGTATTGGCGGCCTGGTAAAAGCGGTCGGTCTACCTGGAGACAGTTTTTGCCTGGCTTGCTTTACCGGTGACTACCAGATACCGGTCCAGCTTGAAATGGATAAACTGGCCATGGAGACACCGGCGGTCGCCAAAGCTACCCCTACCGACAGTCGCCGGCGCTAGCTTCGGAACATGCTTGAGCCACTCCTTTATTCGAATTACTCAAATCTTTTTCCTAATCTGACGACAACTATCCTCATCCCTTAAAGCCTTTCCATTCGACGCACCCGGTTAAGAAGGGTTGACAAGGTAATTTTTCTTGTTGTATTATACTAGAACAATTGTTCTTTTCTAACCTGGAATCAGGTTGGTGGCCCATGATGAAAATCTTGTCGCTAAAACAGCAGAGCATCATTGATTTTATTCACCGCTTCCTGGGTGACCGCGGTTATCCACCCACGGTGAGAGATATCGTCAGCGGCTGCGGCATCAGTTCGACCTCGGTGGTGGCTTACAATCTGACTATCCTGGAAAAAAAGGGGTACCTCAATCGACATCCGGAAATTTCACGTGGTATTGAGTTACTAAATAAAAACATAGGGTCCCCTTCTCTGGTGCAGGTGCCCATCATCGGGCAGATAGCCGCCGGCGAAGCGATACCGGTGCCCGCCTCGGATACCTGGGATGTCACCGCGGCGGCGGACACCCTGGAGGTCACCGAGGACTTAACCCGGGGTAAAAAGGGCTTATACGCCCTGAAAGTTAAAGGCTTATCCATGGTGGATGCCCTGATTAATGACGGTGATATCGTCTTGATGCAGCATGTTCGTGTCGTCGAAAACGGGGAGATGGCCGCTGTCTGGCTCAAATCAGAAAAAGAGGCTACCCTGAAAAAAGTCTATGTGGAACCGGAGCGAATCAGGCTGCAACCGGCCAACAGCCAGATGCAGCCGGTATACGTCGATCCGGATAACGTCGAGATACAAGGGCGGGTAATCGCCGTCATCAGGCAACTGGCCTAACCCGGCAAAAGACGCTCATACCAGGCATAATCATAGCCGATTTGATTTTATGATAGCGGTAGTTTTAAACTTGGTTTGGTGTGATTTTGTTCTAATGGTAGTTTTAAACCTGGTTTGATTTGATTTTGTGGTGGTGGTAGTTATAAACTTGATTTGATTATTGCCGGACAGTTCGTATACATTAAGAAGTAGGACTAATAAAAGGCCGGGAACGGCTGCCGGTAATCGGGAAACGGAAAAAGCTATGCTATTATCTCAGTTTCAAACGGTAGGTCATGACCTGTTCGTCAGGGGGCTCGTTTCTTCCCACAGCGGGAACTTGAGCATCAAACTGGGTGACCAACTCATTATCACCCGCCGCGGCAGCATGTTAAACAGCCTGCAGGAGAACGACCTGGTTGAAACCGGCATCAGCAAAAATAACCGCTCAACACCTCTGGCCTCGGTAGACCTGGCCATTCACCGCGCTATTTACCGTGAAACACAGGCGCTGGCGATGGTGCATGCTCACCCTCCTCACGCTCTGGCGCTTTCCTTGCACGAGACAAAAATCGTTCCCGGCATTAAGGGACTCTCCGTGGTTGATGACGTGCCCGTCGTCGACTGTGAAACGAGCGACAAAGCGGAAGAGGCGGGTAACATCATTGCCCGGGCGTTAAAAGAACACCGGATAATACTGGTCAATGGCCACGGCAGTTTCGCCATCGGGCAATTACTTGAAGAAGCACTGGATTATACCACCGCCCTGGAGCAAAGCAGCCAGGTGCTCTGCCTGCTGAAGTCTTTGCAGGTAGCTCGGTAAAAGACTAGTCTATTTCGGGTAGACCGGTGTGCACCAGCCAAGGTACTTGGGATTATTACCCTTGATGACCGCAAAATAAAGTTCCTGCAGTTTCCGGGTTATTTTTCCCACCTCGCCGTCGCCTACCAGACGATGGTCTATTTCCGATACCGGGGTGATATGGGCCGCCGTGCCGGTCATGAAACATTCATCGGCGAAGAAAAGTTCCGCACGGTCGACCGGTCTCTCCTCTGTCTCAATGCCCAGTTCGTCCTTGGCCAGCCGTATCACACAGTCGCGGGTAATGCCGGGTAAAATGTTGTTATAGGTCGCCGGGGTGACCAGCTTCCCATCCCTGACCAGAAAAATGTTTTCACCGCTGCCCTGGGCGACGTAACCCTCCGCCGAAAGCATAATCGCCTCGTCATATCCGTTCTCCACGGCGTCTGATTTGGCCAAGGCGTTGCCGGCGTAGTGCCCCATGATTTTGACCTGGGGCGGAATCGAGTTATCGGTGGGACATTGCCAGGAAGAGACGGTGCATCTGGCTTTCTCCACGTCCAGATAGCGCCCCCAGGGGATGATGAACACCACGTAATCATCATCAACGTCATGGACACGGACACCCAGTGCCTCACTGCTCTTGTAAGCCAGGGGACGGACGTAAATATCCTTCTCAAAAGCGCACTTACGGGCCAGTTCTACAGTCATCCGGCACAATTCGTCCACGGAATAGGGTAGTTTAATCTTGAGTACCTTACAGCCGTTAAGCAGACGCTGGTAGTGTTCTTTCAGGCGGAAGAGATAAATCTGCTTGTCTTCGGCATTCCAGTTTCCCCGGATACCCTCAAAGACGGCCGTTCCGTAATGCAGGGCGGAGGTCATGACGCTTATCTTGGCATCGGCTAAAGGAATGATTTCATTCTTAAAATAGGCATAGGACGGCATATGAACGTCTCCTTTTCCGGTCGGTTATTTTCACTCATTATAGCTACTGAACGGATAGAATACAAGAGGTTTGCCTTGACTCACCGGCTCTAATGCTCCTTTACTCGAAAGTCCACCGCCGCGCTATCTTCCTACCCCCTTGTCTGGGGTGCCTCTTCGTGCTTATCGTTGGGGAAAAGGTCTTTCAGGCGCAGGGTGGCCCCCGTCTGAATGGCGCTGAAGCCGTATTTGTCGCGGATGCGGTCGATAGCGGTGTTCAATTTAGTCATTCTCGGCGCTGACGTATCGAGCATATCCAGCTGGCGGCCGGTTTCTCCCAGTCCGGACACCCCAATACCGATAAGCCTCACCGCCTGCTTTTCCCTCGCCAACTCATTTTTCAGCAGCCCCTCTCCGGTGTCGAAAAATACCCGGTCGCTATCACTTCTCTGTCTCAGCGTGCGCTGGCGGGTGGTGGTCGTAAAATCGGCGAATCTCAGTTTCAGCGTCAGGCATTTTGCCAGCCTGCCCTGCCGCCGCAGGTCACTGCCGACGTGCTCACTGAGGTAACGCAGCGTGGCTTTCAGTTGGGAAATGTCCCTGGTATCAATGGCAAAGGTGGTCTCGCGGCTGATAGACTTGGCGGCTCCGGGCGGTGCCACTGTACTGGAGCCGATGCCGCTGGCGTGGTCGTGAATTACTTTGCCGTAGGCGCCAAAGCGACTCTTAAGGAGGTCCGGGGACAGTTCGGCCAGTTGCCCCAGCCTCCGGATACCCATCCCCAGCAGGACTCGCTGGCTCTTATGGCCGATTCCGGGCAGTTTGCCTACCGGCAGCGGTGCCAGGAATGAGCGCTCTTTCCCGGCGGGTACTTCCAGCAGACCGTTCGGCTTGGACAAATCAGAGGCAATTTTGGCCACCGTCCGGTTGGCGGCGATGCCGATGGAAGCACAGATACCCAGTTCGTCTTCAACCCGTTTCCTTATCGCCTCCGCCATTTTCCGGATAGTGCCGTGGATCGACTCAAAACCAGTCACGTCCAGGTAGGCTTCATCCAGCCCTAACGGTTCGAGGAATGGCGAGAAATCGGCCAGGATAGCCATAAACTTGTGCGAGGCATCACGGTAGCGGGAAAAATTACCCTCGATGAAAATAGCCTGGGGACAGAGGCGGCTGGCGGTCACCAGGGGCATGGCGGAGTGCAGTCCGAAGGCGCGGGCTTCGTAAGAGGCGGCCGCCACCACCCCCCGGCGGTCAGGCCGGCCGCCGACCACCACCGGCTTGCCTTTCAAGTCGGGATTTAGCGCCTGTTCCACGGAGACGAAAAAAGCGTCCAGGTCTATGTGCATTATTTGACGGGCCATTTCCAGTCCTCGGTTTATCGGTAAACTATCCGGACCGCCTGCAGAGGACAGGCCCGGACACAGTCGCCGCACCCTCGGCAAGTGGTAGGGGGAAACATGGGTATTTCGTCAGGAGATTCCTGTTGGATAAGCTTCTGGGGACAGACCAGCAAAGCGGCGCATTGCCCGCCGGGACACTCTTCCGGGTGGCATTGGTCAAAAGTTACCAGGGCTGATTTATTCGGCATCCGGCTCGGCTGACCTCTCCTCGTTTATTCGGTTTAATTCTTCTTCCAGCGCCTCCAGTTTCTGCCACAGCCACGGCTGCACCGAATGGGCGGGCCATTGTCCTTTCAGTTCGGCAATCTGTCCTTCAATCGCCGCTTTCCGCTCGTCGCGCGGTGGCCTGTCCGGGTCCCTGGAGAGTATAGTCTTTACCCGGCGCTCAAAGACGCTTCTTTCCAGGAGGACGCGCCGCTGGCAACCGGTGCATTTCATCCCGATATCCGCTCCCAGTCTCACTACTTGCCATTCCCAACTGCCGCAAGGGTGTTTTTTGCGGAGACGGACGATATCACCCAGATTTATCTCCATGACCATGTTTTGCGTCTCACTAAATGTTCAGTAAAATATATAGATTTTAATCTTGCCGGCGATATTATTTCCCCTACCCTTCAAGGCGAAGGAGAGTAAGAGGGGTGGGAGGTAAATCGGTCGTCTCCTCAATATCCACCGTTTTTTATGCCGGTGTTCAATGAGGTAAATATAAATTTATCTGGTCGCGTAATTCGGCGGCCGCCTGGCGGGCGGCAGAGGCGAAATCTTTCTCCGGTGAGGCATAGATAATCTGGCGTGAGGAGTT
This sequence comes from uncultured bacterium, assembly GCA_965369965.1. Classification (GTDB taxonomy): domain Bacteria; phylum Chloroflexota; class Dehalococcoidia; order Dehalococcoidales; family RBG-16-60-22; genus JACZSH01. The sequence continues at coordinate 17,217 of CBDUSH010000020.1, forward strand.
GATGATCGCTTTCTCTCCGTGACGGTCAACTCCGTTACGAACGGTGGCCGCCAGGTCTCCGCCCTGGGCGCCGATACCGGGGATGAGCAGTAACAAATCGGGATGGCTCCGGCGGATTTGCAGTAACTCGTCGGGGTAAGTGGCGCCCACCACCAACCCCAGGTTCCCGTGGTTGTTCCACCGGGCGACACTATCGGCGACTACCTCAAAAAGAGGACGGTGACCGTCGTCCACCCTGGTCTGGAGCGACTGGAAATCACCCGCTCCTGCGTTCGATGTCCGGCAAAGCACGAAAACTCCCCGGTCATGGTACCGGCTGAAAGGCTCTATCGAATCAAAACCAAGATAAGGACTGACGGTCGTCGCATCAAAGTTAAAGTTGGTGAAAATGGCCCGGGCATAAGCTCGGGCGGTATTGCCGATGTCTCCCCGCTTGGCGTCACCGATAACCGGGATGTTATCCGGGATGTGCTCCAGCGTCTGCTTCAAGACCTGAAATCCGCCGTCTTTGAGGGCTTCGTAGAAGGCAAAGTTTAATTTATAGGCGCAGACCAGGTCTGAGGTGGCTTCGATAATCGCCTTGTTGAAATCAAGCACCGAGGTCGATCCGGGCATCAGTTCCGGATCGGGATCGAGGCCGACGCAAAGTAAACTCCGGTTCTGACGGCAGGCACGCGTTAGCTTATCGGTGAAATTCACCTTATCCTCCGTGAGGCGGTCGGCCAATCACTGTGAGCCAGGGCAGCTCTCCCGGGTAAATACCGGCGATTAATGTGTCGTCTCATGCTGGGTGGCCAGTGCCTCGGAGGGCAGCATGGTGTCCAGGATTTTCTGCAGTGCCATGCTGTGGCTGCACAACCCCCAGTTAGCGAAAAAATTACAGGAGCAATGCCACCGGCCATCCTGGTAGCCGGTATCATAGTTGTCATTCTCTCCGCGGAATGTCACTGAAAATTCTGAGAAGGTAATCCGTTCTTTTTCCTGGGCGTAGAGCTTGGCTTTTTCAATTTTGCCGATCAAACTTGACTGCATTATCGTTCCTCCTCAAATTAAAAAACACTGGCCGGTACCGGCACAGTGCTCTTTATCAATGTGAAAAAGTTGCTTATTATCCATCTCGCTCACTTTAGTAAAATCTCATCGCTCGGTATCATTTTACCCCCTTTTGGCGGTTAAGTCTAGGGGGAGTACCCGGCATATTACCGCCCCGACTTGCCCGGACAGGCTGGAATAAGTTAAAATTAACTAGAAAGAATAATTTCGAGGTGATATTTCAGTGCCCATCTACGAATATGAATGCGGAGTCTGCCAGTGTCGTTTTGAAAAAAGACAGGGCT